>CAZNWT010000042.1:0-35654 GCA_964576795.1 uncultured Victivallales bacterium | reverse complement strand
AAAACACTTGCACTACTACGCTATTTCTGATTTGCTACCCCGTGAACGGTTACAGCATTCAGAGTACAAAACCAAGCACCTAGGTAGGTTGCTCGGAGAGGATGCGGCTTTCTTTGTCAGGATGCTTTGTGATCTATACAGAAAGGCATCCGATGTCGACGCGCAGACGGACTCAGCCGTGACCCTCGATGATGCAACAAAGACTCGGGTAGACAATGCCCTTCGTATTCTTCGGCTATGGAAGGGGTATCCGGGAGATGACAAGCCCGCAGAAGAACGGGACCGTATTCTGAGACGGTGGTGCGATGAGGTCATGCGACTGGCTAAAGAAGCTGACCGTGAAGCGATTGGAAAGGAAGAGGTTGGCGAAATTCTCGAGCGTGTTCCCCCTTACGAAGGCGATGGGGTCTGGCCCTGTCTCGTGGCGAGAAAATATATTGAATCTGGAATTACTGAGATCGGCAGTAGACTCAGTGTTGCACACTTCAATCGTCGTGGCGTTATCTCTCGTTCGCTTTCAGAAGGTGGAGCGCAGGAGCGGAAGTCGTCCGCTGCTTATTATGCGGCGGCCGACCGAATACGGGACAACTACCCTCGCACAGCCGCGCTAATTGACGGTGGTGCACAGAATCTACTTTGGTACGCTGAACGGGCTGATTCTGATGCAGAGCAATTCATTGACCCATAGTCCATTCCCAATGGAGAAGAAATATGCCAGCTATTGACCTGAAGGATATCAGTATTGTCGCACGCCGCCTTAAGCTTCTGGGGATGCGTTATGTTCTGGTTGGTGGAGGATCGCTTCGTTTTGTTGTTGATGCCCGCTATCGGGCAACGGCTCGCCCCACTATGGATGTAGACTTTGCTGTCGAGGTCGATTCGCGAATCGCCTATTCAAAACTCGAAGCTCGGGTCCGCGATCTTGGTTTTAAGCACGATATGCGTCCCGGTGCCCCGAAGTGCAGATGGCAATTTGAGGGAATTGATGTGGATATTCTTCCCACATCACCAGATGCAGCCGAGTTTGGGTCGCCATGGTTTGAAATGGCACTCGATCTGTCGACCTCTCATGAGATCGAAGAGGGAATCTCGGTTGCCGTTATTAACTCAAGCTGTCTGATGGCGACCAAGCTTGATGCCTTCTTTGATCGCGGGAAGGAAGACTACTACGGGAGCGAGGATCTCGAAGATATCATTGCATTGTTGGAGGGATGCACCGAGTTGCTGACGGAACTCAAGTCTGTGCCGGAAGCGCTTCGCAATCGCATTGCCAACGGGATGCGACGCCTCCTTTCTGCACCTGCATTTCTTGAGACAATTCAAGGACATCTCTCTCCAGAATCTCCGCCGAAAACGCGTGCGCGAGTTTTGGATACGGCCAAGCAGATTGTCGAACTGAGGGCCAGCACAGCACTTTTTTCGGAACACGCCGATGAACAATGAAACCGAAGCATTAGAACTGTGGCTGACGCCGCATGGGGTGGTGGCAGCGCGGCCTTATGGTGGGGAACTGCGGTGGGCTTGTGGGGTGGCGACGCGATTCTCAGAGCATGAGGCTGCTGGGTTGGTGGCGTTGGCGGCTGCGAGCGTGCCACATCATGTGGAGGCGTCGGTTCTGTATTGGCGCGATATTTCCGCCGAGTTCGTGCGCTCGCTTTGTCATGTGCCTGAGTCGGAGTCATTCACGCAGAATTCTATCGAATCGCCTACTGCCGGGGTGCTCGCAGAGTGGGTTCTGAATGCACCCCCGATGCAGGGGGCGGAGTATATTTCGCCGGAAGTCCTCTTCAGTATTTGGCAACGGCTGTTAGCTTGGTCTGTCGAGCAGGCACGCGAGTGCGGGGGGCTAACGGTATTTCTGGATACGTATGCTCCGAAGTGGTCCCGCGTTGGGCGGGTGACACTGCATTTGGCCGAGAACAAGGGCGATGCAGAATACCCCTTTGCCTTCATGGCTACCTATGCGGCGGGATTGACGCGCAGCGGGAAGGTGAGTCGTCTGCCCCTGGGTCGCGCTTTGCGAGAGTATGCGGGGGCGCGCAAGAAATCGGAGTTGCTGCGGCTGCTTTCACCCTTGAATGCCGCGGCAAAGCGTAGCGCGTTGATCGAGGAGCTTGTGGATGCGGGTGATGTCTTTCATCCGCTGGCCTGGACGCCCGCTGAAGCCTATGCGTTCTTGAAGGAGATTCCACTCTATGAGGAGTGTGGGCTGCTCGCTCAGCTTCCCAACTGGTGGCGCAAACGGGCGAGGCCAAGTGTGAGCGTGACGCTGGACAGCAAGAAGGGTGCTGCATTGGGGAAAAATGCCCTGCTCGATTTCAGCATGTCGCTTGCGCTGGGGGGGGAAGCGCTTTCGCCCGAGGAGGCCAAGGCGTTGCTGAGTGGGACGGAGGGGCTCGTTCTGTTGCGCGGTGAGTGGGTGGAGGTGGATAGCGAGAAGCTGAACGAAGCGTTGGCGCATTGGCAGAAAATTGAGCAGCAGGTGGGGGACGACGGGATCTCGTTTATCGAGGGCATGCGCCTTCTTGCCGGGGCCTCTTCTGATCTGAAGGCAGATGCGGCGCTTGATGAGCATGTGTCCTGGTCGCTTGTCGAAGCTGGTGAGGGATTGCGCGACGCGCTGGCAGGGCTGCGTACGCCCGCCGGATTGGCGGGGCCTGCACCCTCGACGTTTCATGGCGAGCTGCGTGATTATCAGCTCGCCGGATTAAACTGGCTCTGGCTGTGCGCTCAACTTGGGGTTGGCTCTTGTCTGGCTGATGACATGGGGTTGGGGAAGACTATTCAGGTTCTGGCCGCGTTGTTGCGACACAAACAGGAAACGTCTGCCAAAACGCCAGGGCCGTCCTTGCTGATTGTCCCGGCATCGTTGATTGGGAATTGGAAGGCGGAAGCGGCCCACTTCGCCCCGAGTTTGGCCCTCCTGGTAGCTCATTCCTCCGAGACATCGAAACAGGTGTTGGCCGATCTTGCGTCGAAACCTGCGGAACGGCTGCATGGTGTGGACTTGGTCATCACAACCTACAACATGGTCATGCGTCTGGAGTGGTTGTCTTCGATCGCGTGGGATTGGGTGATTCTTGATGAGGCCCAGGCGATCAAGAATCCGTCAACCCGGCAGACTCGAGCCGTCAAGAAGCTCGGTGGAAACGCCCGTGTGGCCTTGACGGGGACGCCCGTTGAAAACCGCCTTGGGGACCTATGGTCCATCTTTGATTTTCTCAATCCCGGCTTACTGGGAAGTGCCTCGCGATTCAAGTCATTCGCGAAAGCGTTGGAGGCGCGAAAGCACGCGCGTTACGCACCACTACGCAATCTAATTGCACCTTATATTTTGCGACGTATGAAGACAGACCCTGAGATTGTGCCCGATTTGCCGGACAAGACAGAGATGCAGGTGTTCTGCGGTCTGGCAAAGCCCCAGGCTGTACTTTACAAACAATGCGTAAATGCATTGACCAAGGCCTTCGAAGAGACGGCTACCGATGGTATTCAACGCCGGGGGTTGGTCCTTAGTTATCTGATGCGTTTCAAGCAGATCTGCAACCATCCCAGCCAACTTACCGGGGACGGCGTCTATGACCCTGTCGCCAGTGCGAAGTTCGATAGGCTTGGAGCGCTTTGTAGCGAGATTGCATCACGCGGCGAGAAGGCTTTGGTCTTCACGCAGTTCCGCGAGATTACTGATCCCCTGGCTGAATTTCTTGCGACGATATTTGGACGTGAGGGATTGGTGCTACACGGGGGCACCGCTGTCAAGAAGCGTAAACAGCTTGTAGCAGACTTTCAGCATGAAGATGGGCCTCCCTTTTTTGTGCTATCCATAAAGGCTGGCGGCACGGGATTGAATTTGACGGCAGCCTCACATGTGATCCACTTTGACCGCTGGTGGAATCCGGCGGTTGAGAATCAGGCAACGGACCGGGCTTTTCGTATTGGACAGCAGCGCAACGTGCTGGTTCACAAGTTTGTGACGCGCGGTACGATTGAGGAGAAGATTGACGCTTTGATCAGTGCGAAGCAGAATATGGCGGATTCCTTGCTCAAAGGGGGCGCTGAGAAGGCTTTGACAGAGATGAGTGACGACGAAATACTGAACATGGTATCACTGGACATTGAACGCGCGGAGGTATGATTCTGATGGGAAGAGGAAGTCGATACGATGATTATGGTGGGTGGCCTGAATACGTGCCGGTGGCGCGGCGGCGTGCGAATGCAAAGCGTGAGGTTAATAAGCTTCGCAAGAAGGGAAAGGACATTCAACCGGTTGAGATTGAGGGGCGTGCCATTGCCCGCAGTTTTTGGGGGAAGGGGTGGTGTACGCATTTGGAATCGTTTGGCGACTACAGCAATCGCCTTCCACGTGGTCGCTCCTATGCACGTAATGGATCTGTCTGCCATCTTGGCATTAGCAAGGGAAAGGTTGAGGCCATTGTTTCAGGATCGAAGCTGTATCGTGTTGCGGTCACTGTTGCACCGCTGAAGAAAGCAAAGTGGACAAAGCTGAAGCAGCGTTGTACAGGCAAGATTGGTTCGCTGATTGAACTACTGCAAGGCAAGCTGTCCGAAGAAATCATGGGGACGGTCACCGACCGGAATGACGGACTCTTTCCACTGCCCGGTGAGATCAAATATACCTGCAATTGTCCCGACTGTGCCACCATGTGCAAGCACATCGCTGCCGTTATGTATGGGATCGGAGCCCGCTTGGATACGCAGCCGGAACTCCTATTTCTGCTTCGTGGCGTTGATCATGAAGATCTGATTACAGCTGGTGCCGCCGCCGATGCAATTACAGGCAAAGGTTCACAGCGCTCTCGCCGCCGGACGCTTTCCGGAAAGACCCTTGAAAACGTATTTGGCGTGGAACTGGATGATGCTGAAGATGCAGTGCCGATCGTTGCCCCCGTGCGACGACCCAGAAAAAAAGCGGCCAAAAAAACGAAGGTTGCTGCAAAGCCCCCAAAGGCGCGTAAAAAGAAACAGATTCCATTTGCGCCCACTGCCCGAAAAATCGCCAATCTTCGGAAACAGCTTGGCATGAGCAAAGTCGACTTCGCTCGTGAGGTCGGTGTGTCAATAGCCACCATCACGAATTGGGAAAAGGCCAAAGGTACCATCACGCCACAGGCGAAAGGCCTCGCTGGGCTGACTCTGCTGCATAGCCAAGGGCGGTAGACGTGTGAAAGGGGGGGGTGTTATACGCTCTGTTGTAGCGTTGGCCGTCCCGGTCAATCTAGTTCGTGAGAGGTTTCGTAAGCAAATCCAATTGGCCGAGGACGGCCAACGCTACAGCAATTCTGTGACGATGATTCGTCTCTATATTTAATAAGCGCGTGGTCACGGTTCACGTGATCATGCTTACGACCGAGCCCGAACTGATTTTCGATGCGGAGATGAATTGCCAATCCTCCCCCCGTTCCTGATCGTAATAGCTGTGATCCTCCCCCATCCGTTTCATCCGTGCCATCGGCTGTTCAATTTCGGGTCATCGCCTTAGCCTCCGCAGAGCTAGACTTGCGCTCTGACGTGGGCTTGGGCATGATGGAAGCATGAACAGAATATTTGCACCCCTTTGTGATTTGGTATGCGCCCGAGTTGGGATTACGGACCCCATATTCAATAAGCTGATGGTTACGGCTCTCGTGATTTTGTTCGCCATTGTCCTGAGGTGGGTTTTTGATGCAATGGTGAATCGTCGCGTTTCCGATATGGCGCGGCGTTATGTGATTCTCAAGACAGTCCACTACGTGATTGGGTTTGCGGCTTGTGCCATCATGTTGCGGACCTGGTTGGGTGGTGGGGGCGACGGCTTGGCGACCTATTTAGGTTTGTTGTCGGTGGGAATTGCCCTTGCCTTGCAGGATCCTCTGAAGAATTTTGCGGGTTGGATCTTTTTGAGCACCTGCAAGCCATTCTCGGTGGGGGATCGCATTGAAGTTGGAAATTTTGCAGGTGATGTCATTGATATTCGTCTATTGCAATTCACAATTGTAGAGATTGGTAATTGGGTGGATGCCGATCAGAGCACAGGCCGGATTATTCATCTTCCCAACGGGTGGGTGTTTACAAACCCGCTGTCGAATTACACACAGGGGTTTAACTTTATCTGGAACGAGATCCCCGTGACGGTGACATTTGAAAGTGATTGGCAATCCGCAAAGACTATTTTGACGGAGATTTCTGAGCGTCACTCTGCGATTCAAACAGAGCGGGCAGCACAGGAAGTGCGCAAAGCGGCGCGTAAGTACATGATTCTGTTTTCACAGCTCACGCCGATAGTCTGGACCTCGGTCGTGGATAGCGGGGTCACGTTGACGATTCGTTATTTGTGTGATCCGCGTAAGCGCCGTATTAGTGCCGAGCGGATTTGGGAAGAGGTGTTGAAGTCGTTTGCAAGGCGTGATGACATCGACTTTGCCTACCCGACGATGCGCTATTACAACAACGCCGCCGAAGGCAAGCGCGGAGCGCATCCGAGTGATCAGCAGCTGCCGCCACTAGTGGATGGAGCGAAGCTTCAGCACGTTGATGGTGATCGCGCATAGCGCGGGACGTAAATATTACCCTACATTCGGCAGTTGATTAACTACGAAATACGCGAAAATCACTAAATCATAATAGACATAGGGAATTGGAGGAAGCTCATTACTGGTTTGGTTCGTACCCGTTGGGTGAAAGCTATCTGCGGAGAAAGATGGCTGTAATGCATTGATACTGAAGTCTTTTTTTCGTGTCTTTCGCGTGTTTCATGGTTGAACTGCTCTTTTTGAGTTTATGCTTCCAGCGCTTCCAATTGCTCGGAGGCTACTTCCCAGCGACGGGTGTATTCGGCAATTTCACCTTGGATGATCTTTAAGCGCCGCCCTGCATCCTGGAAATCGAAGTCGGGTACGGGGATAGACATCTGCTCCAGAAGCTTGGCCTGCTCAGTTTCAAACGTTTCAATCTGCTTTTCAGCACGCCGGATGACTTTGCGATGTTCTCGAATTTCTACGGTCATGACTTGGCGGGCTTGCGCCCTTTGCCGTCGCAGTTCTTTTTTGTCGATGGGGGGGGCTTTGGTGGTGCCGCCGGGTCCCGCCTTCGCCGAGGTTGTGGTGGACGAGGAGGGTGCCCCGGATCCAGAGGCGGTTGTGCCAGATGCCTGTTTCTCGCGGTAGTAGGCGTAGTCCCCGTTGAATTGCATAATGTTCTGTGGGCGCATCGCGATGACGGAAGTGGCAATGTTCTCTACGAAGGATACGTCATGGCTCACGAAACAGAGCGTGCCTTCGTATTGGCGTAGGGCCGCTTCCAGCGTTTCTCGCGCCGCAATATCCAGATGTGTTGTGGGTTCATCAAGCAGGAGCAAATTGGGGGGATGAATCAGCAGTCGGGCAAAAGCCAACCGCACTTTTTCTCCGCCACTCAAGACCGAGACTTTTTTGTCGACGGCATCCCCGGAAAATCCGAACCCACCCAGCAGACTGCGTACGGCCTGTTCGCTGATATCAAAGCTGAGGGATTTGAGTGTTTCCATGACGTTTAGATTGGGATCCATGGTGTCGGCAAACTCTTGGGATTGGTAGCCTTGGATGACTTTGTGTCCAAGGACACGCTTGCCTTCGTTGGCAGCCAAAGTGCCCGACATCATCCGCAGTAGTGTGGTTTTTCCCATGCCATTGTGACCGACTAGTGCAATTTTTGCACCGCGCTCTATGCGTAGGTTGACATGGCGAAGAATCCATATTTTGCCGTCGTAGGTGAGCCCTGCATCCTCAAGGCGCATGACTTCATGTCCACAGCGTGTGGGCTGTGGGATTCGAATGGTGCCGCGGCTCACGATCTGGCGTGGCACGTCGACAGAGTCCATCCGTTCGATCATCTTGACACGACTCTTAACCTGCGAGGCTTTGGTGGCTTGAGCCCGAAAGCGCGTCACGAAGCGTTCTGCTTTTTCGCGTTTACGGTCCTGATTTTTTTGGGCGGCCATTCGGACTTCATAACGGGTGGTTCGCTCTTGAATATAGCGGTCATAGTTTCCGGCATAGCGCTCTGCGCGACTATTCGCGATTTCCAGGGTTACGCTGGTAAGCGTGTTGAGCAGGTAGCGGTCATGTGAGATCAGAACCAACGTCCCCTTGAAATTTCGGAGATAGCGTTGCAACCACTCCACGGCCGGGAGATCGAGATAGTTTGAGGGTTCATCGAGAAGCAGAATGTTGGGGTTGGCAACTAGGCAGCGTGTGAGCGCGCCACGCATTTGCCATCCGCCACTGAACTCGCCGATGGGGCGATTGAAGTCTGTTACAGAAAATCCCAATCCTGTTAGGGCGGCCTCGGTTCGGTGGCGCAGGTCATATCCGCCGAGATGTTCGAACTCGGTCTGCAGTTCACCAAGACGATTGAGAAGATCTTCTCGTGCGTCTGTTGGTGTGTCTCCAATGCGAATCTGGATATCGTCCAGTTCTTCCTCAATTCGCTTCAGGGCAGGCGTGCCCCCCTCTGCAAATACAAGCAGCGACGTGGCGCTATGTTCCTCTGAGACTTGTTGGTGGAGGTAGCCTACGGAGGTGTTGTTTGGCAGTGTTATGTTTCCGGCGTCGCACGCGCTCTCGCCCGAGATCATATTGGCAACGGTACTTTTCCCGGAACCGTTGGGCCCGACAACACCAACGTGCTCGCCGGTATTGATCCGAAAGCTGGCGTCAATCAGCACATGCTGTCCGCCGAACCGCTTACTCACATTTTGAAAATCAATCATGCTGTTTGCCGAGAGGGGTTGATAAACAAGGGGCGCATGGTAGCGTGTGCCTTATAGATCGGCAACCGAAATGAGGCAGCTTGGCCGGGACGGCCAACGCTACAAGGGGGAGTATGACGCGACGACGTGCCATAATGAGACGCATTATCATGCTTTCTAACCAAGTGGTGAAGTTCTCGGTACTGAAGCGGATGCGCTGAAAACACAAAAGCCAAGAGATTTGAATCTCCTGGCTCAAGTGTTATAATTGGCCGGCCTTTGACCAGCAGGGTTTCATTGGTGCCAAGCTATGTGGACCTCTCATACCAAACCAGTCTCGGTCTGGCTCCCTATATAGCAGCCGGCGTGCCAATCTTTGAGCCTCCAGAAGCTGAAAGGTAGAAAACCTTATAAAACGCCCTTTATATAGGGAAATTCATTACCTGCAAAGAGTGAGCTCAACGCGGTGTTGTGTCTCATGAAACGAGACGTCTCATGTTGGTGAAACGTGAAACGATGGGGTTTAGGGGGGGTGACCTATCTCTTAGAGTTTCTGCGTCTTTCCTGCCATTTCGTCGCACGTACTCGTCAACCGGCTTGCGTTTTCATTGTTTCATTAACTCTTAACAGTTCCTAATCCGACGGAGGCACGACGCCGGGGGCTGTACTGAATGGCACTAGTTTAAGGCTCTGCCCCAGCATATCTTTATCGCGAGCTTTGTTCTGAGCTTTGTCGAATTATCTATATTTGCAGGTGTTTGAAACGACAAAGCTCGCGGCAAAGCTCCCAACAAAGTTTGGAAGAAATGCTTAAGCTAGTGCCATTCGGGGGCTGTACTAGTCGGCCACCACAACGCGGAAGGATATGTGGGCTTCCCGTTTCTGGACATCTGCCGCTATTGCTGCAGGCGCAGACTCGCCTCCCATGCCACGCTTTTCAAATAATCCCATATCAACGTGTTGGTTCTGGAGTCGCAGGTAGAAACTTTCGGCAACTGTCAGGCTTGCGGATAAATCGACCTCTTCTTCGCCAGTATCGCGCGCGTGTCCGCAAATCTCAATATGGTAGCCACCTCCGAGTCGTCGTGTAACACGCGAGAATTGAGACACGTTTTCAATAAACTGCTTGAACTTCTTCTCTTGGCCTGGCCATAAGTCTCGCCGAGTGACGAGATAATAGAAAACTTGATTTTCAAGCAGTGGCACTAGGGCTTCATATGCCTGCATGTCTGTGTCCTGGAGCTGTTTCGTATCGAAGTGAGAGACACCGGCAATGGCTCGTGCTATCAAGCGTGCTTCTGAGATCCACGTATGCGAAGCCGTTCCCACGGCAATGAGGGCGCCGTCTTTCATGGTCATTTCAACCGAACGGGGTGGTGCAAGCATGCGCTTGGACCGTGCCAGCATCAGAGATGGGTGCAGTGCCTGGAAGGGTTCCCATTTACTTCTGACTCCTGCCGCATTCAGTCCAACCTCATGCAGCAGCGTTGTAGGATCTGGAGCCATTGGATCCCGCATCCCCGCGATATAAAAGGAGTCGTTCCAACGTCCTTTCTCCAGCACCAGAATGCCGGGCGTCTCAGCAAGTTTTGTCAGATACCGGTTCCAGGCCAGGTTCAAGTCGTTGCCCGTTTTTTGGACCCCATCGCTTCGCACACGTGAAACGCCTTGTAGTGATGTTACACAGTGGGGGACTTCCTCAACCCAGTACCATGGGGCAGAGCCTTCAATGAAGAGGGTTCCATTGCGTAGCTCCAGTGTGATGGATGCGGGCGGATTCAAAGCGCGTTTTGCGCGTTCAAGAACTAACTCTGAATCCAACGCCTGATAGGATTCCCACTCACTTATGACATCTTCTGGAACGATGCCCGAGTCAACAAGCATCCTAACGGGATTTTGCGCGAGGGGATCCCGCAGTCCGTGGATATATCGGCGTCTGCCCTTTCGCCCGGTTTCAACAACAACCAGTCCCGGTTGTTTGCCAATCTCAACAAGGTACTGCCGCCATTGCCGCGATTGTTGTACCTCAAAAAAGCCCCAAACGGAAATGACGATAAGAGGGGCAATCAGAATCATGCCTGTTAGCGGCGATATGCGTTCCTCCCCTTTAACTAATCGTGTCTTTAGGCATGCCTCCAGAATCGGGTGAACGTCCTCAAAGTCCTCAGCCCCTCCTCTAAAAGATACCAGCGCTTGATGATAGTCGTCATGTATCTGCTCTAGAGCCTGTCGAAAGGTTTTGCGTAGATTCTGAGGAGCAAACCCCTGGTTGATGATTCCGGCTAAAATGGCGAGTGGCCCCTGTTCGAGAAGGACCGTGACGTCACCCACGCGAATGACTTCAAGCTGCCCCGCACTTGTTGCTTGAAATGAGTCATGCACAAAGTCCTGAATGGCCGTCAACATGCCGGACATCATATCGCCATCCTCAGATTGCGTGGACTCCTGTTGAACTTGTTCAATTAGCAGGCCGGTGCGGCGATGAATCAAAAAAACTTGAGTGACCGGACAGGTCAGGCTGTGCTCCTGAACGACTTGTTGAAAAGGTTTGCCTGTTCGTAATGCTTCAAATCGCCAACGGATACCCTCAATGGAGAAGGTTTGTACAAGAAACCGGTTGAGTCCGAGAATGATTCGTTTGAATACGCCTGTTATCGAACGGCGCAGCGCCATGCCGACTACTGAAGCAAGGGCTGAGGCGAGGACTTTGCGATCATGTTGCCCGCTGAGCAGAATGGCGCGCTCCACCGTGGGGCGAACGATCTCAGCTTCCTCCTCTCGCAGGGCTTCCCTGCGAGGGGGGGCTGAAGCGCTTTTGCTGATTTCGCCCGCTGGAGGGGGAAGGTCGCTGCCATTCTTGTCCGGCTGCATCATTGCTGCTCCTTAGGATGACAGTCTGTCTTAGGATACAGTCAATTACAAGGCGCCATTTTGCGCGCGATTTAGCCCTATTCCCCATGGTAATTTCAGCCCAGCTCGCTCGACGAGCGGGAATGGGTAAGAAATATGCGAGAACCTATCTTATATCGAGATACTGCGAAGGAGGAATAGGCGCCGATTAAGCAGTTCGACGAAGCGTAACCGACGAAGTGGGGGGACTAAGTGCTTGCCGCGCCATAGGCGTGGTGCGCGTCCTATACTTCGTCGCATTCTTAGTCGGTTACGCTTCGTCCACCCGCTTGTCGATCATGAGTGCGGAAAGAACTCATAATTTACCCACAGATTATTCAGAAGAGCTAGTTTTTCTTTGATACCATGGGTACAAAGAAGCGGTAGAGCAGGGACGATGGGACTTTTGACATGTTGCGGAACCCGAGGGCCGTGGGTTGCCTTGCATCGCGGGGCATGTATGCGGTCCCGAAAATCCAGTCCCAGACACTGAAGACAACCCCAAAGTTGACGCCGGCGAGTCTGTCTGGGTTTTTGTCGTGGTGCCAGATATGCATGCGTGGGGAGTTCAGAACATAGCGCAGCGGTCCCCACGAAATGTTGAGGTTGCTGTGATTCAGGTTGCCGATCAGGGTGGCAATCACCGCGGCAATGAGAATGGTCTCCCACCGCGCACCGAGAATCGCAAGAGGAATATACTTGATGCTCTTGTAAAGCAGGATTTCTCCCCAGTGGAACCGAAAGTTTCCAATCCAATCCATTGTTGTGATGGAGTGGTGCACGCGATGCAGCGACCACAATGGACCCCAGCGATGCAAGGCATTGTGGATAAACCACTCCACAAAATCGGAGACGACAAGCACAATGCCGACTTGTGCTGCTAAGGGCATGTCACCGAGCAGTTGAAACGAACTCGGTGCGCGCCTTGCCAGCGAGCTAAAGGTTGTTCCCAGACTCCACTCAACATGCCTCAACACGCCACCCAAAACAAATGTGGCCAGATAGCCATTGAACACCAGCCAGAACAGATCTTGACTCAGCTCAGGGCGCAGCAGGGGTTGTGTGCGTCGCCAGGGGAAAATGCGCTCAGCCACGACGCAAAAGGTCGAGACGACAACCAGCCAGAACGTGTAACTTGTGATCATATCGTTCATTTTACAGATTCATATCCTGTTGGCAACAGATCCCACTTCTTCCCATAGACATGAACTCGTTTTGTGATCACGCCTTCGTGCTCAACGTGTCCGCCAACATGTACCCACCCAAGAATGCTGCCGGTAAGATTATACACCTCCCAGCCCTGCTTTTGTAGTTTTTTGGCGTAGAGCCCTGAGCGATAGCCGATGGTGCAATAGGTCACAATCTTCCGCCCGGAGTATTGTTTTGGGGCACGCTCAAACTGCTGCCGGGTAATGGCCCCTGGGATCATGGAGACCGCCATCTCCTTCATGTTGCGAACATCGACAAGAACGAATGCGGTTCGGTTGGTCGTGTTCATCACGGCCTCAGGGGTGAGGTCGGAAATCTCGGGAAAGTGCGCTTTGTACTGCTGGTACATCTGCGCGACAGTGGCGGCAGTGTCTTGTTTCTCTGCAGCGTTTCCATCTAGACAGAAAAAAAGACAGCTAAAAATGATGGCAATGGCCGCTGGAGTCATCATCATCAATATGCTTTTTGAGAACAAACAAAACATAGTCAATCGTCGGGTGTGCTTTTTTGTATTCTTTTCTGGGGACATCGTTTGGATTCTTTCTGGATCAAATGGGTTTTCCGCAGAGTCGGTGGGTAAATTGATGATCCCTCCGGCTCTCACAAACACAAAGCATATAGCTCGATCAAAGTTTATCGTTTAAGGGGATCCGAGCAACTGTGTGTCGCAAAAGTGTTGCGCTTTGCACCTTCCCAACTCTTAACCGCCCCCCTTACTCGGAGACCCTCAACCACTCAAGTTACTTGATTTTTAACCGTCCAACGATCTTGATACGAGATAATCCTGTCTATTTTTTACCACAATCCTAATCGTCTCTCGCATCCCTATGGCCTGTTCCGGTTCGTGCTTCCTTCACGCTTTACCCACAGATGCTCTTGAAGAACCATAAAACAGAAGCATGATCACCGTACTCAGATGCGGACAAACTCCCTGCGCGTCAGCAACGGATAGAGCACGGTGCCCGACATGCCTGCGAGCCCTGCATAGATGAGTTCCTCAATCGGAATGCCAACCACAAACAGGCCCATGACACACCAGGTCGCGTAGATGATTGGGATCGCGAAGCATAGCAGAATTTCGCCGCCTCCCCGGTAGTTGAGTCTTACCAGCACGAAACATGAAAGGGTGTGGAGACACAGGGATGACTGGTGGGAAGATTCCCCTCTCTACACGAGATGCAAGAACCTCCGCAAAACGGCCAAGCTTCAGGTCTGGGGAGTCCCCGGCGTCTTGCCTTCCTCTGATTATATAGTGTGGAAACTTGTCTCCTGTAGGACGGACATCTTGTCCGCCCGTAGTCCGACTTCCACGGACGGACAAGATGTCCGTCCCACATAGAGAGGCGCAAACATAATGAAGTAACGGTTGACGAGAACGAAAAACGCACACCCGCGCCAGCGGCACAAACCCCCTATGTTTTACATTGACCCGCAGCCCCGTCGTTCTCAAACTGTAAATTAGCACCTTGTGAATTATAAGTATTTTAAAAATCACGCATCTATACTGTCGAGAGAAGCATGCCGCAGAAGAAAAAGCCTGAAAAGCAGACGGAGTTGCGATGAATAAGAAATGGGATGTGTCGGGTTCACTGGTTGCTTTGGGTTTTCTGCTCACACTGTCACCTGCTCTGAATGCGGAAACCGTGCACCTGCAGCTCAAGTGGGAGCACCAATTCCAATTTGCCGGGTATTATGCCGCTCAGGAACAAGGCTATTATAAAGCCGTCGGACTCGATGTAGAAATACTCCCCAGCCAACCAGACGAGAATCCGATCCAGCAAGTGATACAGGGGAAGGCAGAGTTTGGAGTCGGCACCACGGATCTACTTCTATTGAGAGAGCAAGGGGCTCCGGTGGTGGCGCTGGCGGTGATTTTCCAGCACTCTCCACTGGCACTCATGGAGCTCAAGCAGGATGGGGTACAAAGCATTCATGATTTAGTAGGAAGTCAGATAACGCTGGAGCCCGGTTCAGCGGAGTTGCAGGCCTACCTCAATAAAGAAGGCATCAGCTCCGACAAATTCACTCTGGCACCTCACCAATTCGATACGAAAGCTCTACTCAATGGAACCGTGAAGGCCATGTCGGTCTATGTCACCGACGAGCCGTTTGATCTAAAAAGAGCGCAGACGGACTACTTGCTCTATTCCCCGCGAGCCGTAGGAATCGATTTTTACGGCGACACCCTCTTCACCTCCGAGCAGCAACTGAACCAGGCCCCCGAAACCGTCGTAGCCTTTCGTGAAGCCAGCCTTAAAGGCTGGGACTATGCCATGCGGCATCCGGAAGAACTGGCGCAACTGATTCACTCCCGTTATAGCCAGCGCCACAGCTTGGAACATCTGCGCTTCGAAGCCGCCCAAATGGCCCCTTTGATGCAAATTAATCTGGTACAAATTGGCCATATGAACCCCGGCCGGTGGCGCCACATTGCCGACACATACGCTGAACTCGGACTCATGGAGCCCGACTTCGATTTAGCAGGATTCCTCTACAACCCCCACCCGCCACAGCCCAACCTAAGCCATCTGTACCGCATCATAACCATTACGTCGACGGTAGCTCTCTTCATTCTGGTTCTGGCAATTTATATCTATCAACTGAACCGCCGGTTACGACGGGACAACAGGACGATCACAGCTACCCAGAAATCTCTCAGGGAGAACGAGGATCGGATGGCGCTGGTGTTGCAGGGAGCGGATCTGAGCGCATGGGACTGGAATGTGTTTACTGGCGAGGTAATCTATGACAAACGGTGGGCTGCGATGCTGGGCTATACGCTTGACGAAATCGAACCGAATGTAGAGTCGTGGAAAAAATTGATTCATCCCGATGACCTGTCGAGCGTTATGGAAGTCCTGAATGTACATCTGGAGGGAACGACGGACGGCTACGAGATGGAGCACCGCATGCGGCACAAATCGGGCCGCTGGGTCTGGATTCAGGGCAGAGGTCGGGTGCTCGAGCGCGATGCCGACGGCAAGCCGCTGCGCATGTGCGGGATGTATTTGGATATCACCGATCGCAAACAGGTCGAGGAGGAAAAGGATCGGCTGATAGTGGCTATCGACCATGCGGCGGAGACGATTGTGATTACCGACCCCACGGGGGCCATCCAGTATGCCAACCCGGCGTTCGAGAGCACCACGGGCTATGCTAACGCCGAGGCAATGGGCCAAAACCCGCGCATTCTCAAGGGCGGTCAGCAGGACGATGCGTTCTATCGCGACATGTGGCAAACTCTCTCCCGCGGTGAGATCTGGCACGGAAACTTTGTCAACAAACGCAAGGATGGAAGTCTCTATACCGAAGAGGCTACGATTTCACCGGTGTTCGATGCAGCAGGCAACATCGTTAATTATGTGGCCGTCAAGCGCGACATCACCGAACATCTTGAGCTGGAAGCGCAGTTCCGACAGGCACAGAAGATGGAGTCCATCGGCCGGCTCGCGGGTGGCGTGGCGCATGATTTCAACAACGCGCTCATGGGGATGATGGGGTATGTCGAACTGTGCCGGGACAAGGTCGGATCGGACCCCACTGTTCTCGAGTATCTTGATGCAATCACCGAGGGGGCCGAGCGCTCGGCTACCATCACCCGTCAACTTCTTGCCTTTGCCCGCAAGCAGATGGTGAAGCCCAAGGTGCTCGACTTGAACGACGCGGTTGCCGGCATGCTAAAGCTTCTTCGTAGGTTGATCAGCGAGGATGTTGAGATAAAATGGTCTCCCGGGAGCGGGGCGATGATGGTCAAGATAGACCCGTCCCAGATAGACCAGATTCTGGTGAAACTTGCCGTTAACGCCCGCGACGCCATCGGAGGGGAGGGCAAGCTTACTATCGAGACCGGAGCCGTGGTTATCGACGAAACGTATTGCGCAACCCATGAGGGAGCCATTCCTGGCGACTACGTTAGTCTGACGGTGAGCGACTCTGGCTGTGGCATGGACAAGGCTACCATGGCGGACGTGTTCGACCCGTTCTTCACTACCAAGGGGGTCGGCGAAGGCACAGGAATGGGGCTGGCCACCGTGTATGGCATCGTCAAGCAGAACAACGGGTTCGTTTACGTCTACAGCGAGCCGGGCAAAGGCACGACCTTTAAGATCTACATTCCTCAACTTGCCGTCACAGGCGATGCCCCAGCGCTCGCCGTCCCGCAGGGATCGCCACTCCGTGGCACGGAAACCGTTCTGATTGCCGAGGACGAAAAATCCATCCGCATCACGAGCAAGGCCTTTCTCAAAGCGTTCGGCTATACCGTACTAACTGCGGAGAATCCTGCAGAGGCCCTACGCCTGAGCGCGGAGCATACCGGCAAGATTCACCTGCTGCTCACTGACGTGATCATGCCGGGCATGAGTGGCCCCGACCTGGCAAAGCAACTGGCGAAAACGCATCCGGAGATTCGGATTCTCTTCATGTCCGGCTTCACCGCCGACGTCATCGCCCAACGTGGCATACTCGAAAAGGACATGGACTTCCTGTCCAAGCCCTTCGGTCGCGACCCGCTCGCGCGCAAAGTGAGAGAGGTTTTGGATAGGGTGGGTTCGTGAATATGTTCTCCTTGCTCCCAGTGAGGTAGGCCTATATGAGCGGCTATGCCACACGTTTCATTCGATGAGGCTAGGGTCGGAAAAGTTGACGGTGGAGTTAGTCGATGGGGGTTTTACGGCAAAGTTCTCGAGGTAGAGGGAGCGCCTGTTCTCTTTCCGTACTCGTATACCTACTCGTACACGCAAATCTCCCATATTCGGGAGATAAAAAAGATCGACGTGTAACCTGCCGAGAGGGAGTCTGAAGAGAGACGGTGGATGCCGGCCTCCGGACGGCGTTGAGCAAGTGAGGGAGGCTTGAAGAGAGACAGGGAAGACCGAAGAGAGGAACACTATCGTACCCCAGGCTCTCACGTTTCACAATCGTGTCGGGACGCCACGCGTTGCGAATGAGGACAACTTGGAGAGTGAGATTGTGGGTTGTGAGTGCGCAATACCTTT
Organism: uncultured Victivallales bacterium; assembly: GCA_964576795.1. GTDB lineage: Bacteria > Verrucomicrobiota > Kiritimatiellia > UBA8416 > UBA8416 > JABGOW01. Next base: position 17,834 of record CAZNWT010000042.1, on the reverse strand, counting down.
TCAGATAGGCTCGATCTATTGGGCCATCACGTACACACTTCCGCGATGACCTTAAAAAACGCACATCCGTGTGGAGCCCTTTTATCGGGAAAAACATGATGAGTAAACTGAAATGGTTGTTGAAGAACTCCCCGCAGCGCCTTCGGCGAGATGCTTCGGAAAGCTCAGCATGACAACATCCCTTTTTGTGTTGCCTACTGTTCCCGTCTGTCATCCACTGGCTGGCACCGGAGGCTACATGGAAGTTTCCTCCTCGTTTAGTCCGGCGGAGGTACGACGCCGGGGGTGGGGCTGCCCTCCGACTTCCGACCTCTGTTTCTCTACGGCAGTTTTGCGACGATTGCGCGTACATCATCCGGGGTTGCTGTATAGGTATTGCCGCACATATGGCAGGTGACGTTTTGGGGATTGCCTTGTGTGATGATCGCCTCCAGCTCGTCACGCGGAAGCGTTTTGAGGACTGCGAGCGTGCGTTCTTTCGTGCAGCGACATTGAAATGCTAATGGTCGTGTTTCGCGTACTTCAATGTCAGGCAATCCAAAGACTTTGCCAAAGGCGAGCGCATCTGCATTAGTGGCAAGCTGCTCACGAACACTCCCTGCTTCGAAGGCTTCCAGCACACGTACAAAGGCGTTTTGGTCTGAATCCTCCATCCGTTGAGCCATAAAGCCTCGCGCTGAAATAAGCCCCCCGGAATCTGCTTTTGCCCATACTTCACACGCTGTTGGAACTTGCATGGAGTGATTAAAATAGCGCGCCAAAACGAAATTCATGTGTGGGGGATTTACGTTGAGCGAGGCTTGATTGAGAATTTTCCCCGGAAGCGATGTCAAAATCTGGACAGATCCAGATTTTCCCCAAGCGTCATCTGTCGCGATAGTGTCCAAAACATCGAGATCGTTGAGAATTTTGATGTTGGTAAAGCCGCGCAGTCCTCCACACCCAATCGCTTCTACCATCATGCCTCCGATGGGTCCCGCCGCATTCACACGCAGCATCAAGGCCTCGTCATCGCTGGCAGCGTCTTGAGACATCAGCGCGATGGCTACAAGACCTTCGGCGAGAGCCATTGCTGCTGTTGGCCCTGAAAGGTGGCGGGCTTCAAGCGCCTTAGCTGCCATCGTTACCTCAACGGCTGCAAAACGAATCTGGGTTTCCGGCGACATTGCTTTAACAAGCTGATCCATAAAGTTTCTCCGTAGATTTCCAGAATGTCGCCAGAGACTATGGCCCAGCCCGAAAAGGGTCGAGGTCTTTTTTGTGTGATGCGAAAAAACCGAACCGGTAGACGATAACGGGCGACGAAAGCGGATAACGATTCGCCTTCGGCATGACAGGGAAGAAAGCATCCCCATCATCCACTGTTCTCGTCGCCGTAGTCGTCCACCAGGTGGACCGTGGCGTCCCGGCGCGGTTGTGCAACGTGAGCGCCTCGATTGTTACAGTATAGCCCCCGGGCTCTCCTGTTTCTCTTCAGGCATCCTCTCTTGCTCAACGCCGTCCGGAGGCCGGCATCCACCTTTCTCCTGCCTGCCCCTCGATCCGCGAGCGGGGAGAGTGCGATTAGGATTAGCGACTGTAACTTTCCTGCACTTGTTGGGTGTTGAAATTCCCTTCTGATTTGAGATAGGGTGCCAGTATGAAAGCACTTATTCAACGGGTTAAGCGTGGCAGTGTCACGATTGAGGGTTCATGTATCGGTGAGATTGCGCAGGGATATGTCGTCTTGCTTGGGGTGCGAACGGGGGATACGGCCGAAGATGCGCGTATTCTGGCGCAACGGACGATCAAATTGCGCATATTTCCGGATGCGCAGGATCGAATGAACCGCTCGGTTGAAGATGTGCATGGCGCCATTCTTGTGATTTCACAGTTCACACTTTATGCGGATACTCGCAAGGGTAATCGTCCCAGTTTCATCCGTGCGGGAGACCCCGATGTTGCGCGAGCTTTATATGAGGAGTATGTAGCCGCATTGCGCCGTGAGCTGGGTGATACCCGCGTGCAAACTGGGCAATTTGGCGCTGCGATGGAGGTAGAGATCATTAACGATGGTCCTGTGACCCTAATGCTGACGACAGATGGGGGAGTGGGACGTAGGCTTTCTATGTAGGTCGGGCATTCTTGCCTGACTCGGTCAGGCAGGAATGCCTGACATACTGCGTCTGATCTGGTCAGGCAGGAATGCCCGACATACTGTTCTTGACTCGGTCAGGCAGGAATGCCTGACATACTGTGCTTGGTCAGATGTGCGGAACGGGGGTGTCCTACCTCCAGAAGCACATTTTGCAAGCGCATATAATAGACTAAATGGTGGAATTGACTTCCCAGTAAACGGGAAATATTCGAGAATGGGCGAATGGCTAAAGAAAGAGACAGTTTTGATTTCTGGTATGCGGTCAACAATACCGATGTTAAGTTGATGCCGCAGAAGCACTTAGAGACGTTTGGTGCGACCCTCTTAAATTACCATCTGATTACCGAACTGATGGATTCGACGAACCAGATTCGCATTCGCGAGGGCCGTCTGGAAGCCGGGCGGCCACAGATCATCACACCCGATGCCTATTCCCAAACGGCAATGGAGGGATTTGGGGATGAGGCTCGCCAATATGTGGATTGGCTCAAAGAGCATGAAAAGGATATTCGCATTTTGCAATATGGGTACAAACTGAAACAGGAATCCTACAGTGAGCATATTGTGACCGATACATTGGATCCTGTTGTGGAACGTGTCAAAGCGGCGGTCGAAGCTAAGGGCGATCCCATGAGTGCAGTTTTGGTTGGGGTGGATGATCCTTGGGATGTCTGTATCGTTCGACTTTTTTGGGAAGTTATCCAGAGCTCTGCGCTTGTGAATATTCGCGAAATGCAGAAGAAACGCCTTTTTGAAAATGAACAGGGTGTGCCGCGTGGTGTTCGCAATGACATCGAGGCGGTCTTTAAGGCTGCCAACGCTGATTCTACTTTGATTCAGTCGTTGGGAAACAAGCTGCGTGGCCTTGGCTTGTTTAGTGAGTATGAAGACCGTTTTTTCTCACTCGTGAAGTCCAAGCAAAGCAAGTAGATCAGAGGAAGACCATGGCAGCAACCATTACCGAAAAGATTTTAGCGCGTGCAGCGGGCGTGCAGAGCGTTTCTCCTGGCGACAATATATGGGTTAACGTTGACATGCTCTTGACGCATGATGTCTGCGGCCCAGGAACCATTGGTGTTTTTAAGCGGGAGTTTGGCGAGGACGCACGCGTTTGGGATCCTGAAAAAATTGCGATTATTCCTGACCATTATATCTATACCGCCGATGAAAAGGCCCACCGCAACGTTGATACGCTGAGGGCTTTTGCTAAGGAGCAGGATCTTCCCTATTTCTATGATCCCGGCACGGCTACCTATAAGGGCGTCTGTCATGTGGCGCTTCCGGAGGCGGGACATGTCCGGCCAGGGGAAGTTCTTTTGGGAACGGATTCACATACCTGCACGCATGGCGCTTTGGGTGCTTTTGCGACGGGGATTGGTAATACGGACGGCGGATTTGTTATGGGCACCGGTAAGTTGCTTGTGAAAGTGCCGAAGACGCTTCGGTTCGTTCTTGAGGGTGAGCTTCCTGTTGGTGTTGTGGCAAAGGACATTATCTTGCGGATCATTGGCGACATTGGTGTTGATGGAGCGACCTACTGTGCCATGGAATTTTATGGGTCTGCCATTGATGCCCTGAGTATCGAAGAGCGCATGACTATCTGCAATATGGCGATTGAAGCGGGGGGCAAGAATGGCATCATTGCTCCTGACGAAAAGACGCTTGCTTATGTGAAGGCCCGCACCGATAAGCCGTTTGAACCGGTTTATGGCGATAGGGACGCCCCCCTTGAGGCGGAGTATCACTACGATGTTGCCACATTTGTGCCTTGTGTGGCGGAACCCCACTTGCCCTCGCACTATGCCCCCGCCGTAGAGCGTGGTACGGTTAAGCTCGATCGCGCCTACATTGGGTCATGTACCGGCGGGAAGCTGGAGGACTTCATGATGGCTGCCCGCGTGTTGAAGGGGAGGCGGGTTATGATTGATACCTTTCTTGTTCCCGCCACTGTTGAAGTGGCGGAAGGACTTCTTCGCGAGAGCATCGACGGAAAATCCTTGGTTGAGATTTTTTCTGAAGCGGGCTGTTTGCCTATTGCCCCACCGTCATGCGCAGCATGTTTGGGAGGCCCCGAAGATACCTTTGGTCACGCGCATGGAAATGAAGTGATAATCAGCACCACGAATCGTAACTTCTTAGGGCGGATGGGGTCGAAACTGGCATCCATCTATCTGGCATCTCCCCTGACTGTGGCAGCATCTGCTGTTGCTGGGACCATTGCCGATCCCCGAGAGTTGCTAGATGCCTGATCCCTCACAAATAGTTGTGGAGAAATGAGAGACAACACGATGGCGAATGAAATCATAAAGGGCAGCGTTTACGTTGTTACTGACAATATTGATACGGATCAGATCATTCCGGCGAAATACTTGAATTTGGTTCCGACGATCCCAGAGGAATATGCGAAACTGGGCTCATATGCAATGGCAGGGCTTCCGGAGTCATTCTCGGCATTTATTCTTCCAGGAGAGAGCAAAACGCCTTATGCCATTATCGTCGCGGGACGTAATTTTGGCTGTGGTTCATCCCGTGAGCATGCGCCCATCTGCCTCGGGGCTGCAGGAGTTGAGGCCGTCGTAGCCGAATCCTATGCCCGGATCTTTTTTCGCAACGCCGTGGCGACGGGGGAAGTTTTCCCCATCGAGGTCAAAGCGCGCCTGTGTGATCTCTTCAATACGGGGGATGTTGCAGAATTGGACATGAGCAACAACCGCATTACAAATGTAAACTCTTGCGAGAGCTATGAACTGATTCCTCCCGGAGCGGTAGCACCGGTGATTGCCGCTGGTGGCATTTTTGGTTATGCCCGTGCAACGGGAATGATAAAGCAGAAAGACTAATCTGATGGCAACTCGCGTTCTGGCTGTCGCCAATCAAAAGGGGGGTGTGGGTAAAACCACGACCGTCATCAATCTCTCGGCCTGTCTGGCAGAGTTGGGCAAGACCGTTCTTGTTATCGACCTTGACCCTCAGGCAAATGCGACGAGTGGTCTGGGGCTCCCCCGGCAAAAAGACACCAGTCTTTATCGGGTTCTCCTGCGCGAGCGCTCACTGGATGGTCTTATTCAGGAAACCGTGGTTGAGGGTGTTCATATCATTCCCTCTGAGTTGGATCTTGCCGGGGCGGAAATTGATGTTGCCCGGATGGAGGGGTATCTGCATTGCCTCAATATGGCCATGGCACCCCTGATTCGCAGTAATGCTTACGAGTTTATCATCATCGACTGCCCTCCTTCGCTGGGTATCCTGACCATGAATGCGCTTACGGCTGCGCAAGGCCTCCTGCTACCGATTCAGTGTGAGTACTATGCGCTTGAGGGATTGAGTGTTATCACCCACATCATGCAGCAGCTGCGTGAGGGGCGCGCGAATCCAAACATTGAGATTGAGGGGATTGTGATGACGATGTTTGATGCCAGAACTCGACTGGCGTCAGAAGTTGTCAATGAGGTAAGGACGCACTTCGGAGAGCGGGTCTACAAAACGGTGATTCCCCGCAACGTTCGCTTGAGCGAGGCGCCAAGCTTTGGAAAGCCCGTCATCATGTACGATTCTCGCTGCACAGGTTCGATCGCCTACCGGGCACTTGCTCAAGAAGTTGTTGAGCGCGTTGACCATCCGTTACCGAAGCAGAATCCAGAGTCCGGCGAGTTTGATCAGTCTGAAGATCTCTCTGAGGTGTAGCCTTCGGGGCGAGGTCCTTGTTCGCATCTTGTCCCCCATTTGCCACCAGGTGGACCGTGGCGTCCCGACGCGGTTGTGCAACATGAGCGCCTAGATTGTGACAGTCTGGCCCCCCCCGGTCCCACCTGTCTCTCTTTAGGCTCCCCTCTTGCTCAATGCCGTCCAGAGTCCGGCATCCACCGCTTATTAGCTCGGTTTTAGAAAAACATTAGCCGCACACAAATCCCTTGTCTTTACTCTAATTCTTTACCCACGTCTTATCTGCATCAAGATTAAGGCAAAGATTACGGTAAAGACAAAGGAGCAGAATGGCTTCAACGACACTTAAAACGATCTCGTTGGACCAGTAGGTGAAGCTATTCGGGGCGAGGGCGCCCCAACTCCATTATTCAGGACTTCGCGGGGTGCAGTTAGTCCGCCCTCGGGCCCGCAGATGGCTGGGAGCGGGGGAGGCGCGATTATCGCGCAGCTGCTTTAGTTTCGCGCTTTAACCGTTTTAGACGTCCCGCATTAGCCACTTTTTGTATGGCAGACATGTGATCCACCAGTAGAACCGCATTGAGATGATCTAGTTCATGCTGGATTGCGCGTGCGAGCAATCCTGAAGCTTCGATCGTCTGTGTTGTGCCGTCCGTGTCCATGTAGGTTGCCGTTACCTTTTCAGAGCGCTTCACGTTTACGTAGATGTCGGGGAAGCTGAGGCATCCCTCTTGTCCAACCTGCTCGCCTTCCGTTGCCAAAATCTTGGGGTTGATAAGAACCACTGGCATTGCAATGCCACAAGCCTCTTCTTTGGGGACGTCAATGACACAGATGGCCTCATCCCGGCCAATTTGTTCTGCGGCAAGGCCAAGACCTTTGCCAGCATACATGCTGGCCAGCATATCGGACGCGAGCTTGCGTATGCCATCATCAACCTGCGCAATGGATTGCGATTTTTTTCGGAGCGCCTCGTTACCAAATTTCACGATTGGATATATCGACATGGGTTCCCTCTCTAGATATCAATTAAAGTGTACAATGACGATAGCCTATCATGAGCGCTGATGCAATAGGAACAAAGGCTTGCGGCCTCTTTAGTCCTTCGGTAGTCTGCTCCCATGATATCGAAGCTTGTTGTTATACCGACCTATGATGAAAAGGATAATGTTGTTCCTATGGCGGAGGCGGTGCATCAGCATTGCTCGGATGCCGATCTCCTTTTCGTTGACGACAACTCTCCTGATGGCACGGGGGACGTGATTAATTCGCTCTGTGAACGGGAGTCGTTTGTGCATGTCTTGCACCACGGGGAAAAAGGCGGGTTGGGGCGCGCTTATATTGCCGGGTTTCAGTGGGCGATTGAAAAAGAATACGATCTCATTTTCCAAATGGATGCCGATTTCTCACACGATCCCGCTGAACTGCCCAATTTGGTGCACGCCGCAGAAACAGCGGATCTTATTTTGGGTTCCCGATACGTCAATGGCATCCGAATTACCAATTGGCCATTGAGTCGCCTGATGTTGAGCAAGGGTGCCTCTACCTATGTTCGTTTGATTACCGGAATTCCTGTGACAGACCCCACCGGTGGATTTAAATGTTTCCGTCGCGGTGTTTTGGAGGCGATCGAGTTTGATAAGGTCATTGCCAATGGATACTCATTCCAGATTGAAATGACCCACTTGGCGTGGATGCATGGGTTTCGCATTGGCGAAATTCCGATTACATTTGTGGATCGCCGTTCAGGATATTCCAAGATGAGCGGAAAGATCTTTCGGGAAGCGATCTGGTTGGTGTGGAAGCTGGCGTTTCGTAATCACTTCAGGCGGCGACCACCGACGCGGTGAGTTGTCGCAACACTACCCCAGGAATAAACAATGGTCGCACAGGCCCAGAATAATCCAATAATAAGTTTGTTACGTGCATTGCGGCCTAACCAATGGACGAAGAACGGGGTTCTTCTCGCGGCCTTGATTTTTGGATATTGGGATAAAAGTCAGCAGATTGAACTGGTTCCAAGTTTACGGCTCATCATTCCTGGTGTGATTCTTTTCTGCCTCGCGTCGAGCAGTGTTTACCTCTTTAATGATGTTCACGATTTGGCTGGTGATCGCGTGCATCCGACAAAACGGTTCCGCCCCATCGCGGCTGGATTGGTCTCTATTCAGGTGGCTTTGGTGACGGCGTTTCTTTTGTTTGTTCTCGCGGGGGTGGGTTCCTGGCTTTTGGGTCTCCGTTTTTTTGCCGTCGTAATGTCCTACCTTTCCCTGCAAGTCGTTTACTCGCTATTCCTTAAGAAAATTGCTCTGGTGGATGTTTTTATTTTGGCTGGCGGATTTGTTCTGCGGGCGATTGCTGGCGCTGTCGCCATAAGTGTGACCATCTCACCCTGGTTGCTGCTTTGCACCTTCCTGCTCGCCCTTTTTCTTGCACTGTGCAAGCGGCGCCATGAGAAGGTGGTTTGTGCAGAGAACGATTCAGACCAGCGAGCTAGCTTGGGTCAATATGATGCCCAGCTACTGAATCAACTCATCGCCATCGTTAGCTCCGCCACCATCGTTTCCTATGCCCTCTACACCCTATGGCCAGAAACCGTCGAAAAGTTTGGCACCAGCATGCTGGGGTTCACCATCCCGTTTGTGATGTTTGGCGTCTTTCGTTATCTGGATCTGGTGTATCGTCACGAGAAGGGCGATCGCCCCGAAAAAATCCTGCTTACTGACATTCCGCTGCTCGCAACGATCTTCCTCTATGGTGTTGCTGTCATCACCATCTTTATGATTCAAGCACGGATGCCGCTGTAGAGTGTGGGGAGTGTTTTCCTAACGCGTTTTGTAACTCATGAGCAACAGAATCATTGACAGCAGAATTATTTTATACTCCCTATCCATGCAATCATTCTGCTGTCAATGATTCTGTCAAATTTCTCTTCTCATTTTTCTTGGGTTGCGGCTATGCCGCGCTAAGTCGTCCGCGGTTCAGATCTTTAGCAACGCAACTCGTAAATCCCGTGCGTTGACATGCCATGAAAAGTATTCGTATACTGCCGCATGCTGCCACAGTGGGTTATTGAAGAGAAACGCGACGGACATCCTCTCAGCGAGAGTGATATCCGGGAGTTCATTCACGGATATGCTGTAGGTGATATTCCTGACTATCAGATGGCCGCTCTTGCAATGGCTATATATTTCAAGGGCATGACGTTCGAAGAAGTGACGGTGTTGACCGACGCCATGATGCGCTCCGGTGAGTTGATTGACACCCATTCCCTTGAGTGGCCTACAGCCGACAAACATTCTACTGGTGGCATTGGCGATAAGGTTTCGCTTGTTTTGGCCCCCCTTGTGGCTTGCTGTGGGGTGGCTGTGCCCATGCTGTCGGGTAGGGGGCTTGGTATCACCGGTGGCACGTTGGACAAACTGGAGTCCATACCCGGTTATTGCACCAACCTTTCTCCTGAAGCGTTTTTGGAAACCCTTGCCGCATGTGGTTGCTCCATTACGGGGCAGACCGCCGAGTTGGCGCCCGCGGATAAAAAACTTTATGCGCTGCGTGACGTTACAGGGACCGTTCCCTCTATCCCGCTCATTTCCGCTAGCATCATGTCCAAGAAACTTGCGGAGGGTGCTGCAAATCTGGTGTTGGATGTTAAGTGGGGGCAGGGGGCTTTTATGAAGACTCTGGATGAGGCGCGTGAACTCGCATGTACTATGGTTGCCATTGGCCACAGTATGGGGCGAGGCATTACAGCGATCTTGACCGACATGAACCAGCCCCTCGGGTGTGCCGCAGGTAATAGTTTGGAAGTGGTCGAGACCGTAGAGGCCTTGCAGGGCCGTGGCCCAGCAGACTTGATGGAGGTCACGCTGGCGCTTTCTGCCGAAATGCTTTTACTAGCCGGAAAAAGCCACTCTCTGGACGCGGCCCGAAAAATATTGATGGACACACTCGCGTCAGGTGCCGCTTTCGAAAAATTCAAAACCATGGTCCGGTTACAGGGTGGGGATGTTATCGTATTGGATGACCCAAGCCGCCTCCCGCAGGCAGTCTTTGTGGAGTCGCTTGTGGCCGATGCGGATGGCGTTGTTACCGAAGTCAATGCCGATCGAATTGGAAGAGGGGTTATGCTGCTAGGGGGTGGGCGCGTTCAGGTTACCGACATTATTGATCCTGCCGTTGGTATATCAGAGCTCTGCAAAATTGGCGCCTGGGTCACGAAAGGGCAGCCATTACTTAAACTCCATGCAAATGCCGAGGACAAGCTGTCCGCTGCACAGAGTATGGTGAGTCGCGCCATCACCATTTCCCCATCTGCACCCACTTCTTCGCCTTCCCTTATTGTCGAAACCATTCGCCCAAAGGATTTATGAGTACAATCAATCCCGCCCAGCTTGTCAAAGAAGCCATTGTCGTCACGGCCCATTCATACAGCCCGTATTCCAAATTTTGTGTGGGTGCTGCCTTGCTTTCGCGCGACGGACGCATTTTCCTAGGAACGAATATCGAGAATGCATCGTATGGGCTGACAATGTGCGCGGAACGCGTGGCGTTTGGCGCGGCGATTGCAGCTGGGGCGCGGGAATTTGATGCGATTGCGATTGTGGCATCTGGCGATACGCCACCCCTGCCATGCGGGGCTTGCCGACAAGTTATGGTGGAATTTTGTCAGGGCGATCTGACCGTATTGCTGGCCAGTCTGAATATGCCCGGAGCCATTCAAACCTATCGCCTAGATTCGCTTTTGCCTCACGCCTTTTCTCTTAATACAAAACCTCAATCTACGGGATAAGAGAATGACAACACGCAAATCGAAGAAGGCCTGCAATTTGATCTCCAAGACGTTCGTTTTGGATACCAACGTGTTGCTTCACAATGCCGAGAGCATCGAGGCTTTTTCTGATAATAGCGTCGTCATCCCGATGGCGGTCATTGAAGAGTTGGACAAGTTTAAAACGCACAATGATGAATTGGGGCGAAATGCCGCAATGTGATTCGCCGTCTTGATGCCTTGCGCGCGAAAGGCAATCTGCGTGATGGTGTTCCGCTGCCCAACGGGGGGTTGTCATCGGATCTGGAGTGCCGCAACCCTCTCGGCTGACGGCATATTAACAGAAAACATCCCCGACAATCTCATCTTGCGATTGGCTTACGAGCTGCTGGTCGAAGGCGAGCCCGTCATTTTTGTCAGTAAAGACATTAATGCCCGCCTCAAAGCGGATGCATTGGGACTGCAAGCGGTTGATTATGAGAAGGAAAAAATCAACTTTGATGACCTGTATTCGAGCTACTCTGAAGTGGAACCCCCCGTCGCGACCATCAATGGTTTTTTTAAAGAACGCGTTTACAAAAAGCCGAAGCTTGGGACGTATCCAAACGAGTTTGTCATGATGAGGGAGCGGACAAACCGGAAGCATAAAAAGACCGCACGGGCTCGTGTTGTTGAACTTGGCGTGACCCATCTCAGCCCTGACCTATATCTGCGGACGCTCCATTTCCGGGCAGTATGTGATTGTAGACGAAGCTCAGAATCTCACTTCGCACGAATTAAAAACGATCGTCAGCCGAGCGGGGGAAAATACGAAGATGATTTTGACGGGTGACCCGTACCAGATTGATAACCTCTATCTTGATGCCTCCAGCAATGGATTGACATATGCGACCGAGCGTCTTAAGGCGCAGACCATTCACGGCCACATGACGCTTAAGACACGCGAACGCAGTTTGCTTGCCGCTGTTGCGGCGGAGTATCTGTAGGCACTTTCTGGGTTGACGCATCGGAACAGGCTCCATACTCTCCCTTTTTCCTACAGCTTGCCGTGGGTTTTTGGTATGCTGTTCGTGAATCAGAGAAGAGTAGGGCGCGTGCGCCGAGGAGTGGAATCATGACCAAAGCAGAAAAACAGCATGGCGATTGGATTACATATAGACCTGATATCAAGGTTCTCGACTGCACCATTCGCGATGGAGGACTGATCAATAATCATCAGTTTGACGATGCGATGGTCAAAGCCGTTTATGAGGCTAATGTGGCCGCTGGTATTGATTACATGGAATTCGGCTACAAAGGCTCCAAGGAAATTTACCCGCCCTCGAAGCACGGCCCCTGGAAGCATTGTGATGAAGATGCTCTGCGCCGTATTGTGGGGGATAATGATACGGATCTAAAAATTGTAGTGATGGCAGATGCTGAGCGCACGAACTACAAGACCGATATTCAACCTCGTAGCGAGAGTGTCATTGATCTCATTCGGGTCGCTTGCTACATCCACCAGATTCCTCTTGCTATTGATATGGTTAAGGATGCCGTTGATAAAGGCTATGAGGCAATGTTACAGCTCATGGCGGTTTCGACCGTGCAGGAAAGTGATCTTGATGCTGCTCTTGCTATTGCGGCTGGTTCAGATGCCATGGGTGTCTACATCGTCGACAGCTTCGGCTCTCTCTACTCGGAGCAGATTCAAGCGCTCACCAGGAAGTACGTTAGTGCCATGGAAGGCACGGGAAAAGAGATTGGTATTCACGCGCACAACAATCAGCAACTTGCATTTGCGAATACGATTGAAGCTATCATTTGTGGTGCGAGTCGTGTAGATGCCACCATGGCGGGGATTGGCCGAGGGGCGGGAAATTGTCCTATGGAGCTTATTCTCGGCTTCCTCCACAACCCGAAATTTCACGTGCGCCCCATTCTGGAGTGTACGCAGGATCGTCTCCTTCCGTTGTCGAAAACAATGGATTGGGGTTATAGCATTCCTTACGCCATTACCGGACAGCTCAACCAGCATCCGCGCACGGCGATTGCGGCACGCGCTAGCGATGCCCCTGATGACTACGTCGGGTTCTATGACTTATCTATTGAAGAGATGTCGTAGGGCCAGAGGTCGGAAGTCAGAGGTCGGCAGGGCTAGTAGGCCCCCGGCGTCGTTCCTCTGTTGAAGTATACAGGGGGGGGCTTGGAAACTTTGGAATGAACATTGAACATCGAACACTCAACATCGAACATTGAAGTGTGGAATCCCTTCTTTGTTCGATGTTGGACGTTCGAAACGAACGAGCAATGCGAGGGAAGTTTTAGTTCAGCCTAGTGCCTGGTTGTCGCTCTCGTCTTTGGTTGTGTAGCCGGAGTCCTGACGCTCTTGGTTCACCTGGTGCTTGCGGCAATAGAGCTCGTATACATCTTCGGCCGACATGTCGAGCACCTGAGCAAGCGAAATCAAAAAATGGAAAAGGTCAACGATTTCGACGCGGGCGTTCTGTTTGTCAAGGGTCTGATACTTCGCCCACCATTTCCAGGGGACGCTATCGGTCAGTTCGGCAACCTCCTGTGACATTGCCCGGCAGTAGTTGAGAATCCACTCTGTCTTGTCCGCTTCCGGTAGTGCGGTGGTATCCACCCCAATGCGTTGATTCAACTTCGCCTGGAGCGAAAACATATCCTGTAGTAATCCTTTGTCATCCATTATATCTCCATTCTTTAATTGCTTAGAGCGGTTTAAACAATACTGTAGTCATTGCCACGGGCTACACAACATCTCAACACAGCCACTAACCTTGTAGGACGTGCTTCCCTGTATTCGGGGAGCGCGTGCAGACCCGTTCCTCAAACCACGGGTTCCCCGGAATACCGGGGAAGCCCTTCCTACATGGCTCGTTGTAGGGCAAGCTTCCCGAAGGGAGCTTGTGAAGCGGCCACATCTTTACTTAAGCCTCCTTCATCCTCCGCGCACGGTAACGGTGTCGGCGCAACCCGCTACTAAGGCGGCAACGGCTTCTAGACGTCCGGCAGAGGTTCGTGTTGCATCGCGGTACTGAGCGTTTGGCAGATTTTCCGACGGCACAAAGGGTTGCATAATATAGCGCCGTGCTCCAGCGACCAGTTTCGCAATCTCGATCATTTGCGTATCGTCATGGAACCCCTCAAGGATTGTTGTTCGGAACTCATAGTCCCGTGCGGACGTCTTAATCATCGCGATGGATGACTTCAAGCGCTTGAGATTGCTATATCCTGTTAGGGGGAGATATCCCGATTCGCCAGCCTTCACGTCCATGGCGACATAGTCGACCAGAGGGAGGCATTCGGCGAGTCTTTCCGGGTTTGATCCATTGGTGTCGAGCTTGATTGCCCATCCAAAGGTCTTTAAAAAGCGAATCAGCTCCGGGAGTTCGGTTGATAGCGTCGGTTCTCCTCCTGTGATCACGGCACCATCAACCCAATCGGCAACAAATTTTCGACATCCACCTTCAAGCTTATGCCACGACATCCCAGGCTGAGAGGCCCCCATCAGGCTGGCGTTGTGGCAAAACCCACACGTGAAGTTACAACCCGATGTAAAGAAGACAGCAGCCAGGTGCCCGGCATAGTCCACCATTGATGGATTTTGGAGATAGCCATATATGGGCGATAATGCGTCAGGGGTCATGGTAGTGCCATGTATTGTATATTGCATTTGTGAAATGTGTGAATAATTGTCATTCCGAGCGAAGTCGAGGAATCTCGTCCCCTCACGAGGTGGAGATCCCTCGACTCCGCTCGGGATGACACCTAGGTCTTGCAAGTCTATTTACGAGACATGACACCGGGGGCCTTCGTATATGAAGAGCAGAGCCGACAGCACTCCCAATTTCAGCTTTTTCTAACCCCTGGCTTCCTGGAGGCATTTTTTAATCATGTTCGGTGAAATCACACCGCGGCCTGTGTCCGTATAGTCGGTTTGAACACCAAGATATTGGTACAACTTTGACTTTTTGAATACGGGATCGTTTGCTCCCGGTTTTGAGTTTGGCACCGGTTCATATTCACCCGTTTCTGTGTTCTGTTTCATGATCATCATCGCAGGAATTCGCTGAGGATTGATGCATTCCGCCTCGGCAAATGCTACAAGCCCCAGCTCGGTCTCGATGTCATTGTAGTGTTTTTCAAACGCGCTCCATTTTTCGTTTTTCAAAAGCTTATCTAAGCGCTGGTTCAATACGGTGCATTTGTCGCAGTTTCTCTTGCCAAAGACATGAACGCGATAATTAGCTGGCATAGCGATTTTCTTCTCTTGGGTTAGTTTGATTATTTCGTAGCGGAAGACGTCTGGGGTGCCCTTGTGGATCCGCCGGCATCTGCAGTCTCCACGCGATAGCGTCCACGCTGTCGCGCTACCAATTCTCCGTAGCGCTTTGATTTGTTCCAGTTCTGAATCTTGCTGAAGTATCCCACAACCCGCGTTTCGCCCCAGACATTGTCTGAGCCACATCGCGTGCAGTTCTCAATCAGTCCACGCATCGAGTGGTTGCAGCTGTCGCAGTAAGTGAACTCAGGGGATATGCATACCTGAGCGGACTGTGTGCGAAAGAATACCGACTTCATCAATGTGGCAATAGACGCTGCCGAGGGCTGCTCTTCCCCGACAAAGGCATGCGTGATGGCACCAGACTCAATCATGCTGTGATACTTGGACTGCTCACGAATCCGCTCCACCAGTGAGACGGGTGCATCGGCCGAGAGGTGGATGGAGTTGGTGTAGTAGATCGTATCTGGATCATCCCCCTTGACCACATCTTCGGCTTCACGATTGAAGTAGACCAAATCGGTCTTTGCGAGCCGACGTGCAGCGCTTTCGGCGGGGGATTCCTCAAGCGTGAACTTGAGGTTGTGCTTCCGCGCAAGCTTCTTGGTCTTGGTGTACATGTGCGCGACAATTTTAAGACCAAGCTTCATTGCCTCTTTGCTTTCGTGCAACTCGTGTCCAATCAAGAAGTTGACGGCATCGTTGACACCAATTAAACCCAGGATATAGGTGCAGGTTTCAAGGTCAACGTAGGGCTTCCCGTCGCAGGATTCCTTGCCGATTTGCCACAAAGGATGGCCGGGGCCAGAGATCATTTCTGCCGTTTTTGCCTTCTTCTGAAGATGTGCGTTAACGGCAATCTCCATGGTGCGATCTAGCTCGGAATAGAAATTCTCGAGCAGATTTCCAGATTGAAGTCTGGAGGCGCGATAGGCCGCCTGAGGAATGTTGATGGTGACATTCTGAAACCCGCAGAAGCGCATGCTTTCAGGGTGCCGCAGCATTCGGTTGTCATCGATGGTGGTGCGCAGACGGCAGCAGGCCGAAAGGGTCACCTCGTCCCTGTCGAAGATGAAATAGGTTGATCCGTTCTTGCTGGCCAAGCGGCAGGCATCCATGAAGATCTCGTACTGGTCCGGATCCTCGAAGGTTTCCTCGCTGACATGGAAGTCGCACTTTGGAAACTCAAAGATACGCCCATTACGATCCCCTTCACCCCAGACTTCAAGAAGGGCTTTGCAGAACATGCGCGTTTCGCTGAGGTAGTCTCCATAAGTAACAATGGCCTCGCCGTGTTCTGCGAGCGCTTCCGAAACAGCGGTATCATAGCGAGTGCCATGCGTTGCATCTGCCAACTCGCGCAAGACCAAGCGCGGTTCGGAGGTGGATGAGTCCGTATAGTACAAATCCATGAGCGGATATCCGCTGCTATCCTTTGCCGCGCGCAATTCTTCCTCAAGCTCAACCTTTGTGCCGTCCTTCAGGCGCAGCATGTACTTACCTCCCGGACCAATTGCCGGGACGCTCGCAAGATAGCGGGGAACGCCGGTGTGGATGTTGAAATCCAGGAACAAGGTTTGCCCGCCGCGGGAGAACGCGTTCTGCGCGCCATTGAAAATCAACTCTTGGGCAATCTGCTTGTACTCGGCTGCGCACATACCCTCAAGGAAGGGGGCATAGAGAATGTTGATATAAGCGATTCCAAGTGCACCCGCATAGTTTGCCTGCATGGACGCCAGATAGGTGTTGAGGTGGCCAGTCAATACGGATGCGGTTCTCGCGGGCTTGGACTCCGTGCTAAGGTTTACCAACTCCTTCAATCCGTACTTTTTGACATACTCAATCGAATGCGAGGAACAGTAGACGCGATGAGGATAGCCCAAGTCGTGAAGATGGATGGCACCGGTATCGTGTGCTCGCTTGACCTCTGTAGAGAAAATGGCGTCCAACGCCCACTGCTTGAGCACTAGCTCGGCAATGCCAAGATTTACGGCTTCGGGGTTGTTGTTCACAATGTTACTGTTTTCGGTCGACTTCGTAAACATTAACTTCTCAACAAAATCGACCGGCACGCCGTAGATCGAAAGATCGCGCAGCTGCTCTTTGTGACCACGCTCGGCAAGCTCATTGTTGACGAGCTCGCGAATCAGCGTCGTGTTTACCGTCTTGATGTCGCTCTCGATGATCCAGTTTTCGACAGCCTTGGCAACACTGATGGCGACCTCCGGGGAAAGGTTGGTCTTGTCCATGATTTGCCCCACAATGCGACGGCGATTCCACGGAAGCGTCAGATTGCTTGTCGCCGATTCCACCAGCAACAGGCTGGCATCGGTGACATCCAATCCGCTTTCACAGCTCTCGCCGCGGACACGAATGTTGCGGCGGGCCAGTTCGCGCTTTTTGCGATAGCGCTTGTAGGACGCCACCAGCATCGTTTCGCCGGATTCGGCCAGAAGAATCTCAACTAAGTCCTGAACATCCTCGATGTTGGGAACACGAAGCCCATTGTCATCTTTATAAACATAGTACTCGCTGGCAGGCGTATTGAGTTGGTCAACCACGCGCTGGGCGATTGTGGGAGCGGTCTTGCGATTAGGGTCATGGCCCAAATTGCGGGCGACGGCCTCAGCAGCACGTGCAATGGCCTTCTCGATCTTGTCCTGCCGAAACGGAACCACCAGATCAGATCGTTTTCGGAATCCGTCAAACAGAGGTACTCTCACATTTTCACCCGCTGCCGTTGGCATCTGTCTGCTCCTCTTTGACTTCATTGCGAAGCCGGTTATTTAGAATTTTACACCAGTATGACGCTTTCTGTCGCCCTTTGGGGCGTTGCTCTATGATTCCGGAGGAATCTGCAGTATGAGTCTGTTCAACATGCTATCGCGCAGTGAATTGCGAATAGAAATAGGCCCAAGACGCCTATTACCGCAAAATCCGGTTGGATTTGATGTCATGCTGCCTTTTTTTTGACG
>CAZNWT010000041.1:0-35820 GCA_964576795.1 uncultured Victivallales bacterium | reverse complement strand
CGAAGCCCCTCCCGCAACTCGAAGATTTCCTAATTTGGAACCGCTGGTCGGCGCCTATTCCACCTTCGCAGTATCTCGATACAAGATAGTTTCTCGCATATTTCTTGCTCATTCCCGGAGATTCCCCGTAAAGTAACTACATTGCTATTGCTTGGTATTCGCGCCACCCACAGTTTCTCTTGAAGAGCCATAAATTGAATGTTATGAGCGACAGGAGCCAACAATTTTTGACAGAGCCTTAATTGAAATAGGAGACGTGATATGGACGGCATGACAGGGGTGGTACGGGTAACAGGCAAGGTGCTTGGTACGGCGGGTACGCAAGTGCTGTCGAACAATATCGAATGCTACGAGAATACGATTCCAAATATGCTTACGGATCGCCTTCGCAACTCCAAGTTCTCGGGGCCGGAGTGTCCGCAGACTGGGGTTGCCGCCGAGTGGGAGACCCGGGGGAATGGAATGCAGGGGATGGTCTGCAAACTTGTGCCGGGGCAGTACTTGAGTGGGCGTGAGTCGCAGATGATTCAGAACTTCATGGAGCATGACCAGGCAGGAATTCTCCAGGTGGGTGTCCCGGTACGAGCAGGTGAGCGTTTCGAGGTCGAGCTCTGGGCACGGGCACAATACCGGCCGGTGGAGGTGACGTTTGAGCTGAAGATGCCGGGACAGTCGGGGCAAACCTGTACCGTCAATGTCGACCAGGCGCATTGGCATCGGGTCACCTGCGAGATTGAATCCCCGGGAGAGGGGGATGCAACTTTCTTCATTGTGATTCCTGGGGACAGCCGACTCATTATTGATCAGGTTCACCTTCGTCCCGTGGGGGAAGGCCCCGTAAGCCAGGCGCTCCTCGATGCCTTCGATCAGTTCCCGTGTCCGGTACTTCGCTTCCCGGGTGGATGTGCATCTTGCACCTATCACTGGGAGCATAGCGTGGGACCCGTCCACCTCCGTCCCGTTGTCGATGACCCCGTCTTCAAGTACAAGATGCATTACGACTTTGGTACCGACGAGTATCTTCAGCTATGCGTGGACAAGGGGATGCGCCCCTTCATCACGCTCAATACCACCACCGCAACCCCCGAGGACGCTGTCGGGTGGGCCGCGTATATCCGAGCCTGGTACCTTGAGCGCGACCTCCCGGTGCCGGCGGCCTACTTTGGGGTCGGCAACGAGAACTACGGAACCTGGGAACTCGGTCACATGACCGGGCAGATGTATGTGGAGCAGCTACGCGCCTTTGTTCCCGGCTTGCGGGAGGTGTATCCCGAGGCACGGATAGCAGCCATCGGAGAGTTCAGCTCCAAGGGGCTCCGTGATGCCTATACCACCCCCTGGCGCAGCCTGCTCCTAGAGGTTCCTGAGCTCTTCGATATGCTGATAGTGACGCGCTATGCCTGGGGATCGGACGATGGCACGATGGCAGAGAAAATGGCAGCCGTGGCGGATCGTGTTGGCGAGAAACGAGAGGATCTTTCCCAGCAGGTCCAGACCATTCGCGATTCCGGATTGGACTGCACCATGGGAATCGTGGAGTGGAACTACTGGACTCGTGCCTCGCACAATGACCACGAGGGATTCTTCGAACCCAACGATATTCGCCACTGCCTCTATGGGGCTGGCTTAATCAATAGCTTCTGTAGGCTCGGCGAGATCCTGGAGGTGGCCAATTACTACTCACTGGTCAATACCATGGGGATGATTCACAGCCATATTGGCGAAGTGGAGTACTCCGACATGGTTAAGGTGATGAATCTTTACGCTGACGCGTTGCCGGGCGAGGTGCTTGATGTGGAGGTGGACGCCCCGATGGTGAGTGACTCGAACGCAGCCCTCGACGCCTGCTTCCTGAGAAAGGACGACAAGACCTATGGCTTCCTCGTTCACTTCGGGGAGCAAGATCTAACGGTGAATCTGGAGAGTGTCGGAAAGATCGAGGCGGCTACCGGCATCACCGCCGATGACATCTTGGTCCCGGTTGAAACCTATACGCCGGCAACAGAGGGCACCACTGTCACCCTCAAGCCCCGCACCGTAGTCAGGGTGATCTGCAACTAAGCTGTTCGCTCAACCACCACTGCAATAACGGGGAGGCCAAGGGTGGCCAGTTCGGCGGGGAGTTGGACCCACGTTCCCTGCGCGCCAGACTCGGTCGTGACGCTCTGCCCCGTCTCCAGGACCTTGGCCTCTACCACATTCGCAGTCAGGCCCTCGACGTGGAGTGCCGTGTCCGGTTGAATCTCCCAGAGGTGGAGGTAGAGCACGGTAGTGCCGTTCTCCAATGGGCGTGAGGTGATCTTGCCCCAAGGCATTTTTCCTAACGGGCTCGCCTGAGTTCCGTAAAGGGATTCGCCATTCACGTCAATCCAGGCACCAATTTCGCGCAGGCGCCGAATAGCGGCAGGCTGGAAGAGTCCGGTCCCCATCGGCCCTACGTTGAGTTGGTAGTTCCCGCCAAGGGACGCATTCCCAATCAGGTACTGGATAAGCTGCTCGCTTGATTTCCAGTCGAAGTCCAAGGCGTGGTAGCCCCAAGAGTGATTGAGGGTGCCACTCGTCTCCCAGGGCTTATCGAAGCCCTCTTCGGGGTAGCTGTTATCCATCATGGAGAGGAAGTCGACGCGGTCCGAGGGCTTGAGAAACTGAATGCGGCTGTTCACCAGGCAGGCAGGATCGATCTCCTTGATCAGGTCGATCAATTCATTCTGCCGCTCATCGGTGATCATGGTATAGCTGTCCTCACTCCAAGTATCAAACCAGAAGAAAGCAGGACTATAGTTTTCCATGAGTTCGCGCACCTGGACCAGACACTTCTTATCCCAGTACTCGGCAAACGCCGTCTGGCACGGGTGCTGGTATCCCTCGCCATCCTCTCCTTCCATGTGGACGGAGCAGATGTCGCCGCCCGTTCCCTCCCAGTCCTGCCAGTGAGAGTAGTAGAAGCCCAGCTTGATGTTGAACTTTCTGCAGGCCTCGGCGAGTTCACCTAGGATATCTCGCCCAAACGGGGTGGCGTCCATCACGTTGTAGGTGGAGGCCTTGGTAGGCCAGAGTGCGAAACCATCGTGATGCTTGGCGGTGATCAGGAAGTACTTCATGCCAGCGCGTTTGGCTTCACCGATCCATTCCTCCGCATTAAACTCCGTGGGATCAAAGATCTCAGTGAGCTTTTGGTACTCCTCACGCGGAATCCGGTTGCCGCCCTGGAGCCACTCCGAATAGCTATGTTTGGCCTTCTCACCTTTCCAGACTCCGGCCGGGTTGGAGTAAAGTCCCCAGTGGATGAACATGCCGAAACGGTCGTGGGCAAACCAGTCACTGATACTTGAGGTACTCATAATGTAATCCTTTTCATATATGTATTAGCATGAGGTAGCCGATAATTGTTGTGATGACTTTTTGATTTTATTTATGAGTCGCCGATTCCTTGGACACTGAAAGAATGTTACCGTAACACACGACACGGTGCACACCCCACACTCAACTCTCCACATATTTATCACTACTTTTTTTCATGACAACAGCAGGACACCGTGCTAGCGTCTGACCCACAAATTAGGAGCAATTAAACATGCCATCTTTTACAGACCGCGAATTACTGAGGGCCCAAATTCTGGGCGGAATCGTTCTCGGAGTGAGTATTCTCATGGGAATCACCGGGGCAGCATGCCTGCAATTCAAGGTGGGACTCCCCGAATACATCATAGGGCTTCGCAATACGGGGTGGTCACTGCTCATTCTCAGTTGCATCTGGATATCTCTGGCAACGTGGAAACGACTTGTGAGATAGCCCCCCCCCACGGCACGGATAAGGATACCAAGATGTTTAAGATCGGCATGGATCTCGGCGGAACAAAAATCGAAGGTATTGTCCTTGATGAAGAGGATAATGAACTTTTTCGAAAGCGTGTCCCTACCGAGCAAGAGCAGGGATACAAACACATTGTTAGTAACATTTCTCATCTCTATCGTGATTTGATTGCTGAACTTAATGGGGCCGATTTCACCTTTGGCATTGGCACCCCTGGCGCTATATCCCTTAAGACCGGACTCCTGAAGAACTCCAACACCATATGCATGAATGGAAAGCCTCTGAAGGCAGATCTGGAACGTGCGATAATGCGCCCCATTGCGATTCAAAATGATGCTAACTGTTTTGCACTGGCAGAGGCAATCAAGGGAGCAGGCCAAGGAAAAGACATGGTATTTGGTGTCATCATTGGCACAGGCTGTGGCGGTGGGCTGATCCATGGTGGAAAGATACATACCGGACTCCAGGCTATTGGTGGTGAATGGGGGCATATGTCGATAGACCCCAATGGCCCCCTCTGCTACTGCGGTGCTCACGGCTGCGTTGAATGTTATATCAGCGGAGGGGGGCTGACGAAACGGTGGACTGAACAATACGGAGAGGATCGCCCCCTAATTGAAGTTGAAAAAAACTACTATTCAGGAGAACCGCAAGCCGTGGATTTCATGAATGTATTTTTCGAGAACTTTGGGCGGGCAATGGCGAACCTAATCCATATTCTCGACCCTGACATCATCGTACTGGGAGGCGGCCTCTCGAAGTTTAAAGCAATCTACACCGAAGCTATCAAAGAAGTGGAGCGACACATCTTCAGCGACAGCTTGGAGACCCCCATTGTTCAGCACCAACTCGGGGATTCTGCCGGCGTTATCGGAGCCGCCCTCATGGGTATATAGTCTTTGGCTCTACCCCTGGAAAACGGCATCGTTTACCATGATTGCAACCCGACCGCTATCAGCCCCCATCTGGGCAAGCAACGCAAGAATATCCCCCAAGCCGTCCAGCTTGAGGGAATCCCCATTAACGGTGAGACGAATCTTGCTCATCTTATGACATGCTGGTGGAAAGCGCTTGTGCAAAGTCCGCCTTGATGTCCTCGATATTCTCGAGCCCCACGGCCACACGAATGAACTCAGGCGTCACGCCGGCTACCGCCTGCGCTTCCTTTGACATCTGCTGATGAGTTGTTGAAGCCGGATGCAGCACGAGCGTTTTTGCATCCCCAACATTGGCGAGATGGCTTGCCAGCTTAACGGAGTCAATGAACGTCGCTCCCGCTTCAGCGCCCCCCTTGATACCAAAGCCCAACACGGCACCGTAGCCTCCTGTGAAATACTGTTCGGCGGCGGCATGGTGAGGATGCGATTTCAACCCCGTATAGGAAACCCACTCAACACCATCCTGCTCCTGCAACCACTCTGCCAACGCAAGCGCGTTTGCACTCTGGTGACGAATTCGCAACGGCAGTGTTTCCAACCCCTGAAGGAAGAGGAATGAGTTAAACGGACTCGGGCACATTCCCAAATTGCGCATGCCATCAACACGCGCCTTCATGATGTAAGCCACATTACCCATGCCGGGAACATCCTGTAGGGCATCCCAATAGACAAGCCCATGGTAGGCACCATCCGGTTCTGTGAACTCGCTGTATCGTCCTGAGCCCCAGTTGAACTTGCCACTATCAACAATCACGCCGCCAATAGAGGTTCCATGCCCACCAATCCACTTTGTGCAGGAGTGAACAACAATATCCACGCCATGATCAATCGGACGGCATAAAATGGGTGCAAAGGTGTTGTCGACTATCGTAGCAATATTCTCAACATGTGCGACATCAGCAATCCCAGCCAGATCAGGGACATCGCCCTTGGGGTTTCCCAATGTTTCAAAGTAAACCGCCTTCGTGTTCGGTTGGATCGCCGCTTTCACCTTCTCCGGTGTAATCGCATCGATAAAGGTTACCTCAACCCCCATCTTCGGAAGCGTGTAGCGGAAAAGAGTATCGGTACCCCCATACAGTGATGAAGAGACAACCAAATTATCGCCTGACGCCGCCAAGGTGTGGATCGCCAGGAAAATGGCAGACATGCCACTTGCTGTTGCCAGAGCGCCAACGCCACCCTCAAGTGCAGCAATACGTTTTTCCACAACATCAGTCGTGGGGTTCATCAACCGCGTGTAAATATTGCCAAACTCTTTTAATGCAAAAAGATTGGCCGCATGTTCCGTGCTGTTAAAAACATAACTCGCGGTCTGATAGATAGGAACCGCCCGAGCTCCCGTTGTCGGATCCGGTTCCTGCCCAGCGTGAAGCGCCAGTGTTTCTGGATATATAGATTCAATACTCATTATATAGTCTCCTCATTCTCATTTTGTCTATATGTCATACATAATGGATTTTGATTCTGCCAATTGCGTGGCAACTTTTGCCAAATCCGCAATAACGGTTCCCGAAAGCACTTTCGAGAGGGCTGCCTCAGCATCCCTCCAAACCCGCTGGGTCACACAAAGGGTCTCCCGCTTACACCCCTCTTCAGCACAAGTCACCAAAGCCAAAGGTCCCTCGGTTGCCACCAGTACCTCCTCAACTGTCACCTCAGCAGGATCCCGTATCAGTGAAAAACCACCACGAGCCCCACGATGACTTGCCACAAGCCCAGCTGCCTTCAAGCGAATCAAAATCTGTTCAACATAGTCAGCAGAAATTCCTTCAGCCTCTGCAATCTCCTGCTTGCGATAAGGCTTGTCCGACTTCTGCATCGCAAGGCACACCATAATCCGTGTCGCATACCGCCCTTTTGTCGACAACTTCATCATCTTCTGATACTCCTGTTGATGTGGGACCAAATCCCGACATCCACCTACCCCACATATACACACATAACATGATCGGTATAATCAACATTCAGGACTATACAAGTTCACTACAGCAAAGCAACCGCAAATTAGAGCCTAGCCGAAAAGGGGTCCTAGCTCGAAGCAACAATGTAGCTACAGTCGCCAGCCTACCACGCCGTAGCAAGCGAAGCGCGAAATACGCAGATTGACCGGATGACTACTGATTTGTATACTCAGTCAGGGGTGAAAGAGCGCCCGTGTTGACCGCTTGCAGCCTGCAACTGCGCACCCACAGCAGCGGGTGCGCCACCCAAAGGGTCGGGTGGAACAGGTTGGGTGAGTCACCCGCCATCATCAATAGGAGTGCTTGCCATGAATAGCCAGGTCGATCACGATCAGGACGGGAATCTGCTGCTTGATTATGGCAAACGCATGCCACCAGGAAGCTTTATTCACTGGCACTCTCCTATTGATGCACCCCTGCCCGGTCTGCCAAAATCATTGCGCGCGGACATGTTGAATCTGCTGCATTCCACGTACCGGCCAACGGCGGACTGGCCTTTTCGGGAAAACCCCGATGCCGATTCGCCCGCCAACGTGGAGACTTTGACTTGGGCCATTTGGGCCCTAAAAGCGTTGGGGGAAGACGAGTGGGTGACGCAACTGCGGCAAAACCAAACGCTTCTGGATCGGATTGATACATTCTACGATCAGGATCGCGGATTTTATTGCCAGACCAACAGCCAGCGGCGTGAAGACATTGGTACAACCTGGCGACTGCACAACGATGATGTCGTGCGCGCTGGGCTACGCATGCTGGGTGTCGAGGCCAGACCCTTTGCCAAGGGGTTGGACAAAATAACCCGTTTCCCCTGGGCGCCACAACCTGGTGAACCGTTGGAGGACTGGCTAGAGAACTGCTGGGCCGCTTGCGGGGCAAAAGAAATCGTACAATACGCTCAGTTGCTGCAACGCCTGACTGGCCAAAGCCTGAGCGAGCCCATCCACCAGCTCATCCGTTTTGTTCTCGCCCGTCGCGACACACAGACAGGCTATGTAGGCATGTTGGGAGAACGCAACCTTGCTCTGGACATGTGCAAGCACCGCAACAACATTGCTCATCTACTCTTCAAGCCTCTGGGGCTACGCGAACCGGAACCCTGGCAGTTGCGCGTCATGGAAACGACCTTCTCACTTCAAAATGAAGACGGTCTTTTCGGCGAAGGCGGCATGTGTTTCAACCTGGATGCCATGGAATTGCTGGTCGAGTATGGTATTCAAACGGGGCGTCATCATAAGCGGGTTGTCCAAACCTGTCGACGGGCGATCAGGGGAATGCTGAACTGTCTCTGGGTTCCGGGCGGCGGCATTTGCCTCGAGCGGGAACCCGTGCCCGCCAACGCCGACACTAAAGGATACGGGGAGGCCCGGGTCGTGAACGGAACCGCTTTCTTTTTGGAAACCATCCGAATTTGGCAAGCCTTGGATCCGCTGGCACGGGAGAATATGGATGCCGCCTTGGGGCAACGGCCCTAGGCTTGGCGGGTGGCTCACCCGACGCAGCGAGTACGCGCGTAGCGCAAGCGGGCTTGACGGGGCGCAGATCACGACCTCTTAAATAGTGACGCCTGATAATGTTACAAACGCGGTGTCATTAGAAAGCAAAAAAAGGTGAGTAACTAAACCGTCTTTACTTATGCTTTTCCTCATACGTGGACATGGATGCCAAAGTCACCGCTTCCAACCCAACATCAAGCTGCTTTTGCATCCGAACAAGCTCAACATGAATTCCGCAAAACGGAGAACGTTCACACTGATTTACATCAGCAAGACAACGGTTCAAAAGGACGGCCTCGGGATCCACCGCGCTAATAATCTGCATCAGCGAAATATTCTTTGGAGCCCGAGCCAAACTCAAGCCCCCCCCTTTTCCGCGGCGACTCACAATCAAATCAGCCAGTACAAGTTTTGATACAATCTTTCGAAGAAACCGATACGGAATCGACATTTCTTCTGATAATTCTGCCGTGGAAACCGGACACGCAAGATCCTCCTGCATTGCCAAGTAAAGTGTTGCGCGAATTGCGTAGTCTGTCTCTCTCGTAATCAAAAGGAACTCCAAATGCAGAAATATTGCCAGCACGCTATCATCCCTTATTGACAAAAATCAACCCCTAAAACGTAGCATTTACTTGAAGCCGCAGTTTATGAGCAAATATGGGTTGACATTTCAGCAATCACCGTTATAGATTACCAACATGGTCATAATAGTAGCGTTAGGAAGAAAAGCGTCTAAATGAGCCTCACAGCAGAACAACAAAGTCGCTATGCACGACATCTATCACTTGTTGCATTTGGTGAGGTGGTTCAAAAACGCCTCCCTAGAGGACACGTCCTTTTGGTTGGCGCTGGCGGGCTCGGTTCTCCGATTGCCCTTTAGGGTGCGGGGCCATTTGCCACATGACTTTGAAAGTCGAGACAGTTTTGACAGAAAAGATAGGCACATAAAGGAGACATCATGAAAACATATAATGATAATTCACTCTCGATCGGAAATACACCACTGGTACGCCTGAATAAAGTCGTCAGTACTGACGCGGTGGTACTCGCCAAGGTTGAGGGAAGGAATCCCGCCTACTCGATAAAGTGCCGCATCGGCGCAAACATGATCTGGGATGCAGAGAAACGCGGCGTCCTAAAACCCGGCATGGAAATCATTGAACCCACCAGCGGCAATACCGGAATCGCACTCGCCTTTGTAGGGGCGGCTCGCGGCTACAAAGTCACACTCACCATGCCAGAAAGCATGAGCATCGAAAGACGCAAAGTCCTCAAGGCCTTCGGCGCTGATCTAATTCTGACCGAAGCAGCCAAGGGCATGCCAGGGGCCATAAGCAAGGCCACAGAACTCGCCGCAGCTGAACCCGATCGCTATTTTATGCCGCAACAATTCGAGAATCCGGCCAACCCTGAGATTCATCAAAAGACAACAGGACCCGAGATTTGGGAAGCCACGGGGGGTAATGTTGATGTCATTGTGGCGGGCGTGGGAACAGGCGGAACCATCACAGGACTCTCCCGCTACTTCAAGCAGGAGAAGGGCAAACAAATCCTGACCGTGGCCGTCGAGCCGACCGATAGCCCAGTAATTACGCAGGCTCTCGCTGGCGAAGCCCTGAAACCGGGCCCGCACAAAATTCAAGGCATTGGTGCCGGTTTTATTCCCGGTGTCCTCGACCTATCGCTCATCGACCGTGTTGAGCTGGTTTCCAATGAAGCCGCTTTTGAAACCGCACGGCGATTGGCCAAAGAAGAGGGATTGATTTCTGGAATATCGTGCGGCGCCGCAGTCGTGGCGGCTGCCAGACTCGCAGAGGAACCCCAATTTGCAGGAAAATGCATTGTGGTCATCCTTCCCGACTCTGGAGAGCGATATCTCTCAACACCACTTTTCGAGGTGTAGCCCCCTCCCCCAGTCTCTTGCGCCTGTAGGCAGCAGGCGGCAGGTTGAAAGTGGCACGGAATGTTTTGGAAAATTGGGCGGGATTGCCCAAGCGCAGATCGGCACCAATTTTTTTGATGGGTTCGCGGGTTCGTCGTAGGAGCTCGGCGGCGACGTTCAGCCTGGCTCGCAGAAGGTATTGATGGGGAGGGATTCCTGCATACTCCTTAAACACTCTGCGGAAATGATTGTATGACAAATCCATCTGTTGTGCGATCTGTCGAAAATCAACGGGGTGTCCAAGGTTGGCACGCAGATCGGCCGTAAGCGTTTCCAGCTTGGAAAGATGGCGTGTAAGATAGGTTTCTTCCTTGAGCTCCTCCGTTGCATACAGAAGCAATTCCTCTGCGTAGAAAGCCGCTCGACTTACATTCAGTGCCGGATGAATCAGATGGTTGTGGATGCGAGTGAACAGGTTGCGGAAGGTATCGACTCGGTGGATGGGCATGACACAACCGTTTGCCACCAGCGGTTCAAACCCTTCGTGGTACAGTTTGGAAGCACGCTCACCCTGCATTAGAATATAATAGTGCTCCCATCCAGAATCATCGACTGCCCCATAATTGTAGGTATGATCCGGTGACTGCCATCGCAACGCCGGGTAATCAATAACAGTCCTCGGCTCCATATCTCGCTGAAAATACAGCCGTCCAGATGCGACAAGTTCCACGGAATAACTGCTGGGTGTTCTCTCCAACACGCGACCTTTGAAGCACGGGTAAATACCGACGGTTACAATCTTCAGATCATCAAAATAGGTCATGATTAATTGTTTGTGACAATTCTGAGGGCATATTTGACTACATTTATCATCAAAAAAAACTTTTTTATGCAATAATTACAAGATATTCTGCTTTTGTATGTATCACGTGGTAGATGGATTTGACAATAATAATCGGAGAAGGATCTCATGTCAAAGAAGGTCATGGAAAACAAGCAGTTCATACGCACTATTTTTGACGGCACGGCTGATCGCCATGGATTTGTATGCCATGCGTCAGACTTGACGATTCAAGATACCGGGCTGGGTGACTTCACGTTGTCGACGGATCCTGTGAACCAGTGGGTCCCTTGGGTTGTGAAGAATTACGAACGGCAAACCAAGGCGTTGGAGCGGTACGGCGACGATAACATTCCGTTGGCACCCGTCACAACGGCAACCCATCTTTTTGCCAAAGCCTTCGGTTGTGATGTCCACATGCCTCCCGATTCTCCCCCTTGTGCCGTACCGTTAGTAAGCAATGCGGCGGAGGCCGACACGCTGGAGATTCCAGATCTCTGGAAGTCTGAGTCGCTCTATCGTGTATTTGAACTGGCTAATGCCGTACGCGACGAACTGGGACAGGATGTGGACCTCGGAATATGCGATATGCAGACCGGTTTTGATATCGCCAACCAAATCTGGGACAAAAACGATTTATTTTGTGCGCTAATGCTGGACCCGGGGGCGGTTAAGCGTCTCAGTGCAAAATGTGCGTCTCTATTAAAAACCTTTCTAATTGAACTACGCAAAGAGTTCCCGACAATGAGCCCCGCCCATTGTCCTCGTATATGGACCCCTACAGAGCTTGGGCCGTGGGTGTCGAATGACGAGGTGGGATCTATCAGCCCCGAGATGTTTGAGGAATTTTGCCTTCCCGAGCTCAATGATCTTTCAGATACGTTTGGCAGTATTGGCATGCACTGCTGTGCCGATGCCGAGTATCAGTTTTCCGGCTTCCGTAAGATTCGCAACTTTTATGCTTTCAATCGCGTCTCTTCCAAACAGGGATATCTTCCGATTCTGGAACCTTTTGGTGGGCCTGATGCTCCGGTTCATTGTTTGGCTTGGGTTTCCGATGAAGATATGGAGCAACTGATCAAAAAGGCGTCGGAGGGGACCCGCTTTATTTTTGTCAACTTGAACGCCAACGATGACCGTGCCTCAGAATGGAGGGCCAAGGGCCTAGCCTTGTCGGCAAAATATTTTGCAAAAGCATAGGAGTATCCCCATGATTGATCTGTATCAGGGATGCGAAAACAATCTCGGCAAGGCCGAGCGCGATGGCAGACACTGAAAATCTGAAAACTATCAACTGTTGGCAGGAGCCATCATCCAAAACATCAATGCGACACTGACTAGCGAGTGAATATGAACATCAACGTCAACGACTACAAAGGTTCTGATAGTGATCGCATCCAGGCCGCGATCGAGGCGGCAGGGAAATGCGGGGGAATGGTGCGCATTCCCACACGCAGGCCGGATGCGGTTTCGCCACGTGACTACTGGCTGCTCGATCGGGCGATTATCCTGCCAAGCGACACCACGTTGATGCTGGAGAACTGCCGCGTGAAGCTGTCGGACCGTTGCCGTGACAACTTCATTCGCAGTGCCAATTGCGGCGAGGGCATTGCCACCATTGAGCCCATACGAAACATCCACATCATCGGCATCGGTAATGCCGTTCTGGAGGGCGCAGACCACCCGCGCGCTACAGGCGATGCCGCCAAAATTCTGGGCGTACAAACCTACGGGACGGATTCCGGGGTCGAGGGCGAGAAGCAGACTAGCGACTGGCGCAGTATCGGCGTGTTGCTGGCCTACGTCACAGACTTCAGCATACAGGGTCTCACCTTGAAGGACACCCACTCGTGGGGCGTATCACTCGAGCATTGCACCCAAGGACAGGTCACTGATCTGGCCTTTGATGCCCACGACGGCCGGGAGATCAACGGCACGTTCGAGACGTTCCTCAATCAAGACGGCCTGGATCTCCGACAGGGCTGTCACGATATCACCATCCAGAACATCACGGGAACCAGCGGGGATGATCTCATCGCCTTGACCGCCATCCGCTTGGATGTCCCCGCGGGCATCCTTGACTCCAGTATGGTCAGCGGCATGACCCCCCTCGGTCGGCAGGACGATGTTCACGACATTATCATTCGCAATGTGCGCGGCACCAGCGTCGGCGGCCATCACATCGTTCGATTTCTAAACGCATCGGGCGTCAAGATGTACAACATTCTTCTGGACGGCGTTATCCACACCTCACCGGAAACGGTGCACGCCGTGGTGCGCATTGGCGACAGCAACCCCACCTGGGGTGGCGTGACCCCGCTGGGCGATACCCACAGCTTCGTCCTTCAGAACATCATCGGCCATGGGCGGGCCATCGTGTTGATTTCGGGCTCACTGTGTGACTCCCTCATCAGCAATGTCATCGTCCAGACCCCCGGGCTGGAGCCCGTTACGTTCGCTAGCGGCCCCGAGAACATTCGCAATGTAACCGTCGCGAATACCCTCAACACCTCGAACCTTCACAAATTTTGATTGAGGCCAAAGCTCCACCGGATCAAATTGACAGTCGCTCATCTATGAACTCGCCAGCCTTCAGTGAAATGTGCTTGCAGTAATGGCCACAGCGCACGGCGACCTCTACCGGCACGGTTGCTCTAACCTGGTACTGTGTCAGCTCGCCTTTGTTCCAGTGCACCCCTATCTCGGTCCCGTCTCGCCCGCGCAACCCCGACACCGCCCCCTGTTGCCAGGCGCCCGGCAGTGCGGGGAGCAGATCAATCACGCGCGTCCCCGCCTCGACACGATGGCTCTGCACAAGCATCTCCGCGATGCCTGCTGTGACACCGAAATTGCCATCAATCTGAAAGGGAGGATGGGCATCCCAAAGGTTTGCGTAAAGCCCCCCACCCCCTGAATAGTTCATTTCGCTATCTGCATCCACATAGGTGAGGAGGTTACCAATCACACGTAGCGCACGGTCACCATCGCGGAAACGCGCCCAGAGCGCAACACGCCACCCCATCGCCCAGCCCGTGCTTTTGTCTCCGCGCGCATCGAGGGATTTGCGACAGGCTTCGTAGAGATCTGCATGT
The DNA here is from genome assembly GCA_964576795.1 of uncultured Victivallales bacterium. GTDB lineage: Bacteria > Verrucomicrobiota > Kiritimatiellia > UBA8416 > UBA8416 > JABGOW01. The sequence goes on along the minus strand of CAZNWT010000041.1, from coordinate 21,793 downwards.
TGATCTGGTGTGAACATCCACCCTGGGTAAACACCGTACAAATGGGAAACGTGGCGGTGGTTGGGTTCCGGCTCTCTAGCTTCAATTCCAAACTCCAGCAGGCGGCCGTCTTCGCCGATCACCGGCATCGCCAAGCAGTCATAGGCGGCCTCCACCTCAGCAACCAAAGCATCCGTTTCGCCCAGCACAGAGCTCCCTTCAATAATGTTACCGAAGAGTTCGCGAATCATGGTCATATCCATGGCACTCCCTTCGCAGACACTGGCGGACACCTCCGTCCCAGGCTCGAAGAACCGGTTCTCGGGTGATGTGGAAGGAGACGTGACCCACTCGCCTCTGCTGTTCTCAACCATGAAATCCAGCAGAAATGCGGCAGCTTCTTTCATGAGGGGTAGAGCGGTGGCAAGGAACTCACAATTGCCACTGAAAACATAGTGCTCCCACAGGTGCTGACATATCCAGGCGCCACCCACAGGCCAGAATGCATGTTGGGCTGAAGCCCCGCCAGTGTAGCTATAGCGCCACAAGTCGCTGTTGTGGTGCAGACACCAGCCCCGGACCTTATAGAGCTGCTGTGCAGGGCGTTTGCCCGACAGGGCGACCTCGCGGACAAAACGCAACATTGGCTCGGCACAGTCGGCAAGATTACAGCTTTCCGCGGGCCAGTAGTTCATCTCCAAATTAATGTTCGTGGTATAGTTGCAGCGCCAAGGCGCCACGAGCTTGTCGTTCCAGATGCCCTGTAGTGTCGCCGCTTGCGTTCCAGGACGCGAACAACTGATCAAGAGATACCGCCCATAATTGAAAACGAGATTGATAAGGGCTGTGGCATCAGCCGGGTCCGTACACCCCTTGAGAATCTCATCCGTGGGACGCTCATCCACAGCACCCAAATCCAATTGAACCCGATTGTAGAGCGTTTGGTAATCCTCGGTGTGCGCGTCTACCAGACCATTCCAACCAGCCGCGGCCGCTGTATCCAAAACATGATCACAAGCAACCTCCATAGCGGCAATATCATCCGATGGCGCCTGGTCAAACCCATTGAACCCGGTCTTGATTGCCACGAGCACCAACACCTCATCGGCATCCCGCACAGACAATTCCCCATTCCCGGCAGCAACCGTCCCCCCAACGGTCAGAACCCGAGCACGAACCACATAGCGCATCCCGCCGACCCCATCTGCTTCCCACACAATGTCATCCACTCCACGCGAGTGATTCGTTAAAGGACACTGACCACGAAGCGTAAGCGACTGGTCGCTGGCTTCACAATTGCCCCGCAACGGGGAATCCATCGTCAGCGTGCAATGAAGCATTGCCGACGTCTCTGACCGTACCCGGAACGCCAGCATCTGGTGAGGGTGCGAAACAAAGCACTCACGACGATACCCTACGCCGCCCCGCTCAAACTCGACCGATCCCATCGCATCGTTCAGATCGAGGCGACGGTGATACTGCTTGACGTCGCCTTCACCCGCAAAATTGATCCGAAGCGTACCTGCCATCTGGTAAGATTGCGTATCGTGCAACCCCGTCATTTCATCTGTCAGGTGCATGGCCTCCGCGTAGCGACCTTCACGAATCACGCCTCGAACCGACTCCAGCATTTCGCGAACCCTGTAGCCGGTCTCTTCACTTGGCCGACCCGACCAAAGCGTATCCTCATTCAAGTCGATTCGTTCCTCCCCAATGTCACCATAGAACATGGCACCAAGACAGCCATTACCAAGCGGCAACGCCTCTTCCCAAAATTGTGCAGCTTCTTCATATTTCAATACATGCATCGAAAACTCCTTATCATAATTCAAGGCCAGTCAGTAGAGTGTCCATGATGTCTCGGCAGTTTGCCACGTTTCCGGAAATCTGCACGATGCCGAAAGTCTCTCGAAAAATATACACCACACACTTTCAAGTCGATCATTACTCTCATTCTTAACTTCACACACGGCATAGACCCCCCCCCTTAAACCCAGCACCGTAATCCGCTTGACCCGCCCACAAGAATGGCCCAATAACTTCCTTATGTTGGACAGCGATCCCAAAAAACTAAAAGTGCTGTTTCTCTGCACGGGAAACCTGCCCTCTGTTTCCGGGACACGCAAAAGTCGGCCACGTCGGATTCGATAATCCCCCCGCTTTGGCCGCAAAGATATCCAACACTGCAGAGAAATTGGATTGATATCGCCGCATCCGGGATGAAATCCGGACATGTGTTGAAGGACTGCCCGGCAATCTAACCCAAACGAACTAACCTTAATATCCGTTTAGCCTTTGCACCCAATCGTGTGCCCTATAATAATCATCTTCACTTTAACGATGAAAATGGGCGACGAGAACGGACAACGAGTAGAGAGCATTCCATTGTCCACCGTTCTCGTCGCCCGCTATCGTGGTCCAATGTGATTGTGGCGAACATGAGGCGCTCAGCGCTTTCAGCATTGACGCAACCCCCGTTTAACGTATTCTGGCGACCATGGTCATTACAGAACATATTCCACTCCCCGGAACACGCAGCATTCACTCCTGTGGTGATACGGTTGTGTTTCAATTGCAGCTGGATAATCCTGCACCTGGAGGCGCATGGCTCAGGACAAACATTGGTCATGCTCATCAGCGGCGAATGGAGATCATTGCTCATATCGAGCAACATCAACCCATTCTCTCATACGACTGGCGCGACATCCCCATGCTGCTAGATGCAGACGCCATAACGTACCGAATCGAAGTACCGCTTGCAGAAGTGGGACGGTTCGAGGCAAAGGCATTCTTTCTTCCAGAAGGAGAACGAGATCCTGTGTGGCCAGGGGGAGACAATATCATCCTCAAGGTTGAACCTGCGAACCGCATCTGCGGCAACATGCTCTACACGGCATTTGCCCGTCAATTCGGCCCACATATGGCAAAACGGGAACAACAGCCCCAGCAACTCGAAACGATCAAAAAACTTGATGATGATGGCTACACCGTAATTCCAAAATCAGGAACATTTCGAAGACTCATCCGCGAACTTGATCATATTATCGACACAATGGGATTTCGAATCCTCCAGCTTCTTCCCATTCATCCAGTACCGACCACCTATGCGCGGATGGGGCGATTTGGAAGTCCTTTTGCATCCATTGACTTTTTTGATGTAGACCCTGCTCTCGCTGAGTTCGATCGAAAAACCACCCCACTTGACCAATTTGGCGAACTTGTCGATGCCGTACATGCCCGCGATGCTCAACTCTTTCTTGATCTTCCCATTAACCACACCGGCTGGGCATCCCACCTGCAAATGCATCACCCCGAGTGGTTTGCTCGGAATCACGATACAAGCTTTTCATCCCCAGGTGCATGGGGCATAACCTGGGAAGACCTTTCTGAGCTAGACTACGATCACCGCTCCTTATGGCAATACATGGCGGATGTGTTTCTCTTCTGGTGTCACAACGGCGTTGATGGATTTCGCTGCGATGCGGGTTATATGGTGCCATGCCCCGTGTGGGAGTACATTGTCGCCAAGGTTCGTGAAGAATATCCCGACACGCTGTTCCTGCTCGAGGGACTTGGAGGAAAAATCAGCGTTACCGAAGCACTGCTGGATCAGGCGAACCTGAATTGGGCATATTCCGAAATCTTCCAAACCTATGATCGCAAACAAATGGAACATTACCTTCCGGGCTGCGATAAAATCTCACAGACACATGGAACGCTTATCCACTTTGCTGAAACGCATGACAACAGCCGACTTGCGGCCCAGTCTCAGCCCTATGCAAGGATGCGAACCGCTATGGCTGCCCTTTTCTCGTATGGGGGTGCTTTTGGCATCACCAATGGTGTGGAGTGGTTTGCAACAACAAAAGTCGATGTCCATGGAGCGCCCCCCATGAATTGGGAATCAACCGACAATCAAGTCGGCATGCTTTCACAGCTCAACACGATTCTTGAACAGCAACCGGCCTTCCGGAGCGGGGTTTCACATCGGCTGGTGACAAAAGGTGACGGAAATACCCTTGCGTTGCTGCGAACCCCCGATGAAGGGAATGCCGTGCTCGTTGCTGTAAACCTGGATACCGAGAATGCGGCACTTCTCAAATGGGCAAAGGGCGACTTCACATGTTCCGAAGGACACTGCCACGATTTACTGTCAAGAGAAGATCGTACACTCCAAGAGAACATGAATCAGTGGAGTTGTGAGCTTGCTCCTGCTGAAGTTCTCTGCCTTGCCCCTCGCCAGGAAGACAGCAATACGCGGCAAGCGCATCATAACGGATTGCCCCCTGCCGTCATCACACAACGCCAACGCGCCAACGCACTAGCGCTATATTCGTACTGGACGGGAACCACAACAGTTGTCGACACGGACGCAGCAACACTTGCACAACAGCTAGTCGCCAATCCGGAAACCTTTTGCGAAACCATTACAGGCGACATGTTGGCAAGAAGCGTCACAACATGGCAATGGCCAGAGGATCAAGATCGCACCGTAATGCTCCCTGCAAATCATGCACTCCTTATAAAGGCCCCGGGCCCCTTTTATGCCGAACTTCTCCATAGAGTCACTCGAGAATCGGTTGGTGAAAGCCTGAAGGCAAATAATGGGCAATACTTCGTGTTTCTGTTTCCTGCACAGGAGTGTCATGAGCCGCGCGACCTAACACTGAGCATCAGCACTCGCCAGGACAAGACGTGCGGACACGCCAATTCTGCCATTCTCCAACTTCCTCACGGACATTCTGCAAACGTGACCACAACATTGGATCGCGAAGCCCTGCGCGGAACGCGTCGCTGCGCACTGCTGACAAACGATCGCGGTGCGATGAGCCAGGTACGATTGGAATGGGGAGAGATCGAAAGTCAATACGACTGCCTGCTGGGAGCAAATCTGAACAACGAGGTGCCCGTTGACCGGCATATTGCCTTCACGCGTTGCCGAGCATGGCTCGTTCACCGTGGCTACTCCCACGAAATCACCACCAACTGTATCGACACCGTATCGGTGCATCTAGACCGCTCCATCATCTGGAAATTCGAGGTGCCCTCTGGAATGGGAAAATCCGTATCGCTTGAAGTCACACTACAGCTGGTGCCTGACGAGAACCGCGTATCGCTGTGCGTCAAACGAACGTCAACAGAGACACTCGAATCACGCATTGCAGCAAGCGAACCCGTAACACTGATCTTGCGACCCGATATTGAAGATCGCAATTTCCACGAAACCACCAAGGCCTACACGGGGCCGGAGTCCCACTGGCCATTATCCATTACGACCCAAGACGACGGATTCCAATTTACGCCTGCGCCTGACCGTACGCTTGCTATCAATCTGCCCAACAGTAGTTTCATTCACGAGCCAGAATGGACATACGGAGTCCCCCACCCCTTTGAGGCCAACCGGGGATTGGCAGGTGATGGAGATCTTTTCAGCCCAGGCTACTTTAAGATCGAACTGGATGGGGGAAGTGAGGTGACGCTCTCAGCAAGCATGGAGTCCACGAAACAAATGGAGTCGCCAGTTTCTGCTTTACAGGATTCACCGCAATCCCAAGGATCATCCGCAGCAGATTGCATCCCGCTGGCACAGGCCATGCAAACCGGGATGCTAGCCTTTATCGTAAAACGTGATGATACACGTACCGTCATTGCAGGATATCCGTGGTTTCTCGATTGGGGTCGAGATACACTAATCTGCCTACGAGGAATCATCGCCGCCGGCAGAGTTGCTGAGGCCCGCGATATTCTGTTGCAATTTGGCCGGTTTGAAGATCACGGCACACTCCCCAACATGATTCGCGGCAACGACGACAGCAACCGCGACACCTCCGATGCTCCATTATGGTTCTTCACGGCATGTTGGGATCTACTCAAAGCCGAAAAAGACAACACCTTCCTGGAAACCGACTGCAAAGGGCGTTCTGTGCAGGAAATACTCATTTCGATTGCGACCCATTACATTGAAGGCACCCCGAATGGCATCCGCATGGATCCCAAATCTGCACTCATCTTTAGTCCGTCTCACTATACCTGGATGGACACAAACCACCCAGCGGGTACCCCTCGCGAGGGCTATCCCATCGAAATTCAGGCACTTTGGTTTGCGGCACTCACATTCCTAGCTACCCTCGACGATAATCCGCGCTGGTCATCATTGGCAACTCAAGTCCAATATTCACTTCAAAGCCTCTACCGCCTCCCCAACCGCAACTATCTAGCTGACTGCCTACTTGCATCTCCCGGCACAACGGCCAAGAACACAACGCAAGACAACGCACTGCGCCCCAACCAGCTGTTTGCCATTACACTGGGTGCAATCGAGGATCCCACACTTGCCAAAGGGATACTGTCCGCTTCGGAACGGCTGCTAATTCCTGGCGCCATCCGCAGTCTTGCAAATCAGCCCGTCTCGCCACCCCTCCCCGTTATGCGCGACGGAATACTGCTAAACGATCCCGAGAGACCTTTCTGGGGACGCTATCAAGGCGACGAAGATACACGGCGCAAACCTGCCTACCACAACGGAACCGCCTGGACATGGCCCTTCCCCTCCTATTGCGAGGCACTCGCAATGACGGGTGGGCCCACGCTTCGCGATACTGCTCTTTCGCTCCTATCCAGCGGCAGCATTCTCGCTAACGATGGCTGTATCGGACACATCCCTGAAATCCTTGATGGCAACACACCACACCACCAACGCGGCTGCGGTGCACAAGCTTGGGGAGAAACCGAACTCTACCGAGTTCTCAAACTTTTAGACGAAAGCAAACTCTGAAACGCATTACATAAAAGGAGAAACAATCATGGCAACATCCGCAAAAGGTAAAAAACGCATCACATTCAGCATTCAGGAAACGCCGGGAAACTCGGTGAGTGTGGCAGGCGACTTCAACGCGTGGAATGCAAACCAAAAACCCCTGCGTGACAAATCCGGAAACGGCATGTTCACGGGCATCGCAATGCTCACTAAAGGGCGGCATGCTTATAAATTCGTCATTAATGACGTCTGGACTGTCGATCCTACATGCGACGACTGGGAGCACGATGGTTACGGTTCACTGAATAGCGTCATTAACGTTGAATAGCAACCTGCCGGGCTTTGAACAAAACACGCCAGTTGCAAAGGCGGTTCAGACTCTCTCACTTGCTCAACGCCGTCCGGTGGCCGGCATCCACTTTTCAGTCAACTTATCCTTCGCAACCCGGTGGACCGTGGCGTCCCGACGCATTTATGCAAAGAAGTGCCCAGTATAATCCTGAGTGACGATTTGTCACCGAAACATATATTGGCTTGGCTAAGGGCACCGGATGTCGTACAAAAACTCTAGTACATATAGAAGGCAACCCCCTCGTCACAGCGTGGTGGACCTCGATAAGTCTATACCATTCGATCCTTAAAGATCATTTCAACAATTTATTTAAAAATCTCAGGAGTTAATTTATGAAAAATGTTCAACTTTTCAACGTCGCCCCTGCAATTCCTGAGGAATTGCAATTCCTTGAAACCCTATCACGGAATTTGTGGTGGAGTTGGGATGCCGATGCCACCGAATTGTTTCGGCGCATCAACTCACACGTGTGGAAACAAACGGGCTACAACCCTCTGAAGCTCCTCGCACAAGTCCCTCAAAAACGCTTTGCAGCCCTGACAACTGACGAGGCATTTCTTTCTCATATGCGCCGCGTTGAGGAACGATTTAATAAAGTAATTATTGAGAGCAGCCATGCAGATGCCAGTCAAAGCATTGCCTACTTCTCGCTGGAGTTTGGCATTCACGAAACCGTCCGAATCTACTCTGGTGGATTGGGCGTCCTAGCGGGAGACCATCTAAAGGCAGCCTCAGACATCGGCGTCCCATTGGTCGCGGTTGGGTTGATGTATCGCCAAGGCTACTTCCAGCAATACCTCAACCGTGATGGTCTACAGCAGGAACGCTACCCCGAGAGCGAAGTCCAGAATCTTCCGCTGGACAAGGCGCTTGATCAAGATGGCAACGAGATCATTGTAAGCGTGCCACTCCCCGAGGGGGCACTCAAGGCAACCGTATGGCGTCTTAATATTGGCCGGATACCACTGATCCTACTCGATTCGAACATTCCGGAGAATCGCCACGAGTTCCGCAATATCACCGCACAACTTTACGGAGGAGATCGGTTGAACCGACTACGCCAAGAACTACTGCTTGGTATTGGCGGCTTCCGCGCACTGATTGCCCTGGGCTACGATCCCGCCGTTTGCCACATGAACGAAGGACATGCCGCCTTCCTGAGTCTGGCGCGGATTGAACACTTTATGAAGCAGAAAGCGATGACATTGCAGCAGGCTATGGAAGTGGTGCCGCGCTGTAGTGTCTTCACCACTCACACACCTGTCCCCGCAGGCAATGAAACCTTTGATTCGAAGGTGCTGTTGTCGCACCTAGAAGCCATAGAAAAGGAAACAGGATTGAGTGCAAAGGCCTTTATCCGACTCTCGCAGGCCCCTGGCAGTTCGCCCGAAACCGAACCCTCAATGACCGTTCTGGGAATGCGCATGGCAAAATATGCAAATGGCGTCAGCAAACTGCACGGTGAAGTTTCCCGCCACATGTGGTCTTACCTCTGGCCGGGACGCGCCCATGATGAAATCCCCATCGGTCACGTCACCAATGGAGTCCATGTCCCCACATGGTTGTCTGCGCAAAACGTGGAGATATTCGACCGCTACATCGGCCCTGGCTGGCGCAATCACCCAGGCACAAAGACGACATTGGACGGCATCAACCAGATTCCAGACGAAGAACTGTGGCGCGCTCATGAAATGGGCCGTTCACGCCTGATCCGAGCTGCCCGCGAACACGCCGAAAAGCAGTATCAAGCCCGTAACGCAAGTCGTTCCGAGATTGCACAGGCAAAGTCCATTTTCGATCACGATGCCCTCACAATCGGATTCGCACGACGTTTTGCCACCTACAAACGCGGGGCACTTCTCCTGCACGACATAGAACGTTTTGAGGCCATGTTGACTAATGAAGACCACCCCATCCAGTTCCTGTTTGCCGGAAAAGCACACCCCGCCGACATCCATGGCAAAGAGCTCATTCAACGCATCGTGCACTTTGCACGAAAAAACAACGTTCGGCGACGTATTGTGTTTCTCGAGAATTATGATATTGGCATTGCTCGGCTCTTGGTTCAAGGCGTCGACGTCTGGCTCAACACGCCGCGACGCCCTCAGGAAGCCAGCGGCACATCGGGGATGAAGGTCGCAGCTAACGGAGGCATTAATGCCAGCGTCCTCGACGGATGGTGGTGCGAAGGCTATACCCAAGACACCGGCTGGGCAATCGGGGATGGCGAAGTATACGAAGACACCGAGTACCAAGATGCCGTAGAAGCGCAAGCCCTCTATAATCTGCTCGAAAATGAAATTATACCAACCTTCTATGATCGCGAAGGCGGAGACATTCCCACTCAGTGGATTCGAATGATGAAGAACTCCATTCGCATGGGGCTTAGATACTTCACGAGCCATCGCATGGTGTCGGAATATAATGAGCTCTATTACAAACCCGCTCGAGAATCTTACGCATCACTGCTTGCAGACAACGGCAAAGACGCCGAAGCACTAGTCAAGCGACACGGACGACTGGATACGCTTTGGAGTCAAGTCTCCATTGAAACACAGCGGTGCGCGATTGACCCGGGGAAACTGCATGTTGGCGACGCTTTTGACGTCACAACAGAAGTACATTTAGGAGAACTGACTCCGGACGAAGTCGATGTCGAAGTCTACTACGGCCCTGTAAATTCAGAACTCCACATCTCCGATAGCCATGTAACCATCATCCCCATAGGGGACGATATCGGAGACGGAAACTACCGCTACCAGCACAAGTTGGAGTGCAAAACGACCGGACGCTATGCGTTCACAACACGCGTCACCCCAAAGGGTGACCAATGGAGCCACATCATGCCTGGATTCATAACCTGGGCGAATGGAAGCTAGGAGACAACAATGCCCATGACGACCATTATGAGAAGACGGCGAAAACGAAAGAATCCACGTATTCTTATTGTAACGCCAGAGATCACCTATCTTCCAAATGGCATGGGCAATATGGCCAACCACATGACAGCGAAAGCGGGCGGCTTGGCCGATGTTTCCTCATCATTAGTCTCCGCTCTGTTTGATCTTGGTGCCGACGTCCATGTGGCGCTCCCGCACTATCGACGCATGTTTCATATTGACGCAGGAAAACTCATCAACGAAGAACTGCGTGTCTACATGCACAAACTGCCAAAGGCACGCATCCATCTTGCGGAAGATCGGTGCTTCTACTATCGCGACGAGGTATATGCAAATGACGTCTGGACCAACAAAAAGGTTGCTCTTGCCTTCCAGCGTGAGGTGATTAACAACATCATTCCCTCCGTTGACCCCGACCTGATTCATTGCAACGACTGGATGACCGGCCTCATCCCCGCCGCTGCGCGACGCCTGAATATTCCCAGCCTATTCACAGTGCATAACATTCACAGTTATGATCTGACGCTTGCTCAGATCGAAGATGCGGGAATTGATGCCGCAGAGTTTTGGAAATATGTATTCTTTACGCGGCCCCCTTTGAGTTACGAAGAGTCGCGAAACCATAACGCTATTGATCTTCTCGCCAGCGGGGTGTTCGGCGCTCACTTCATTAACACCGTTAGCCCCACGTTCCTTGAGGAAGTTTGTAAAGGCGAGCACAGTTTCGTGCCAGCTAATATCCGCTACGAGATGCTTCAGAAAAAGAAGAATGAGTGTGCAACGGGTATTCTCAATGCACCGGACCCCGAATCCGACCCAACGATAGATAAATTCCTTAAGCAGCATTACAATGCCGAAACGCATATGGAAGGGAAACGCATCAACAAAGCGACCTTCCAGGAACGTGTGGGCCTCAAGAGTGACCCCAACGCCCCTATCTTTTTCTGGCCCTCCCGGCTTGATCCCGTTCAGAAGGGATGCCAACTCCTTTCCGATATTCTCTATAATATGGTATCCGACCATTGGAAAGATAATCTACAGATTGCCATCGTAGCCAATGGTTCTTACCAACACGTGTTTCACGACATCGTCAGACACCATGACTTCGGAGATCGCGTTGCCGTCTGTGATTTTTCAGAGCCCCTCTCGCGCCATGGGTATGCCGCCTCAGACTTTATGATCATCCCCTCTTTGTTTGAGCCCTGTGGCTTGCCGCAGATGGTCAGTAGCATCTATGGATCACTCCCCATTGCCCGTAACACGGGCGGACTTCATGACACGGTTACACACCTCGATATGGCTAACAGTACAGGGAATGGTTTCATTTTCGACACCTACGATAGCATAGGGCTACGATGGGCTATTGAGGAGGCCATGACGTTCTTCAAACTGCCGCCCGATGTGAAGGCCATGCAGATTGAGCGCATCATGCGTGAGAGTCGCAATCGCTTTAACCACAAAGTTACGGCTCAATCGTACTTTGATATCTATGAGCAAATGTTGAATCGTCCCATTGTTCGCGAGTTCTAGCCAACCCCGTCGTAGATATTTTCTACGCAGCCTTATTTGGGTTCATCACGGAATTGTGTACTTACTGGCCGCAACCATGATAGAGGCCGGCAATAGGACGATCAAGCGGGTCGGTTAAGGGTATCCGAGTAAGGGGCGCGGTTAAGTGTATGATTAAGAGTTGGAAAGCACGAGACTTCACACTTACGTGCTTACCGACATTCGTCGGGATGCAAGCACTTAAGCCCACTCTTCGCCGACACTCTTACTCTTAACCGAACTGCTTCGTACGAATTCCCACCGTCAGCGATGTGTAATTTCAACAGCAAGAAGGTCTCTCAAAGTACACCCTTCCGTGGAGAGCCCTTATTTGACTTGTTTCTTGCCATTTGCCACCAAACTCAGGCATTATAGTCAACATGGAATCAGCAATTGACATTCAAGACCTTTCAGTAATCTACAAGACCCGAAATTCAGAGCTTGCAGCACTTCAAAACCTCACCATGCGGGTTTCGAAAGGACAGGTCTTTGGCTTTCTCGGCCCCAACGGTGCCGGAAAAACCACCGCCATGCACGTACTGCTCGGCTTCATCCAAGCCTCTGCTGGAAAGGCCTTTATTTTCGGTGCTGACGTACAACACTCTATTGCCAGGCAACGCATCGGATACCTCGCAGAGCACCCCAACACCTATCGTTTCCTTACCGGCAAAGAATTGCTGCGTACTGCAGGACAGTTGTTCCGGATTCCTCGTAGCACTTTAGAAGAACGCATTGAACAGTTGCTGGATCAACTTGATCTTAACCATGCAGCGACGCGACGCGTCGGCACCTATTCACGAGGAATGCTCCAACGCATTTGCATTGCCGAAGCCCTAATTAACGATCCCGACCTTGTCATTCTGGATGAACCCACCAGTGGTCTTGATCCCATTGGCAGAGGACAAATACGCAATATCATCACCGACCTTCGATCTCGCGGTAAAACTGTATTTTTCTCATCTCACGAACTTTCCGAAGTCGAGCTCGTCTGCGATGCCCTCGCCATTCTGCACAAAGGTCGACTCGTGGCACAGGGGGCCACAACAGACTTGATCCCTAAAGGAGAGCCCCTTGAACGTTTCTTCATGCGTACTATAACCGCAGCCGAGGATCCCTTCCCTCTCCCCTCACAATGCGGAGGTGGCGCATGAGACGTATACGAACCGTAGCAAATATTGTCTGGCTAGAGATGCTTCGCCGCAAAGACCTCTACGTGCTGCTTATCTTGCTTGTTGCGCTGCTATTCACTCTACTCTCTCTGAACATATTCGGTTTAGGTAGTGTTGTCGGTTTCGTCAAAGATGCGGGATTGATTGCTGCATGGTTGTTTAGTTGGATACTAGCGGTGAGCGTGGCAAGTCGCCAATTACCACAAGAAGAATCCCGTGGCACCATTCTCCCTCTGTTGGCAAAGCCAATTCGACGCGGGGAGCTTATTGTCGGAAAATGGTTAGGGACCTGGAGCGTTGTATCCGTAGCCGTGCTGTGCTTCTACCTGCTTACCGCCATCATGGTATGGAGCCATGGCGGTCGGTTCGAACTGCTAGCGCTCACCCAAGCCATCATGCTCCACTTCGCCGTGCTTGGAATTGTGTCGGCACTCGCCATTGCACTATCCGTTCGATTTCACCAAGACGCGACTGCCACGCTGACTTACGTCTTGACCGCAACCATGTATCTGATCGTGCCCCGTATTCCCGAAATCATTCTGCCCGCCCAAGGATGGCGCCAAACAGCGCTCTATATTCTCTATGGTACCCTCCCGCACTTTGAACTTTTCGACATGCGCCGCAGAGTCGTTCACCAGTACGGCCCCATGCCCTGGGGATTCTTCGGTGTCACACTGCTTTATGGCGCAACCCTGATATCCATATTGCTGATCATTGCCTGGATGGGATTTAGGCGAAAACACTTCTCACGAAGCAATCAGGATTAGCCAGAGGGCACAGTGAAATTAAAGTGTGAATCCAAAACTCGATCAGAAACCTGTACAGCATTAAGACACACAAACCCGCAATCTTTAGCAACACTTCTGGTGTGCGTTCTTCTCATTTGTGCATTCTCACTGGCATGCCAACTCATCGCCGTATCGGCGAGTGCCCCTCAAACCGAAAACTCCCAATCACTGGCAGGTGCACTTGTAGCGGATTCCCGTGTGGCGATTGGCTCGCAATTCTATACTCAAGCAGATGTCTACTTCCACCGTGGAGTCCCACACAGTAAGGCACACGCCTTTGATGACGATATATTTCAGCGTGTGCGCAACGCCGTTACGCCTCAACAACCTATGCACCTTTCGGGGGCCTCCGACATTACTGAGATTATGCCATGGCTTGATCTCGCAACCCGCATCAACCCTCAAAATGAAGAAAGCTACCTCGTCGCTGCCTTCTGGCTGGCCGGGCAAGCAAAACGCCCCGATCTTGCTCTGCATGTCCTCAACAACGCACAGTGCAATATTTCTTACTCATACACCATCCAATGCGAAAAAGGTCGAATCCTGTTGCACGAAGGCAAACATGATCTTGCTCTACAGGCCTTCAATGCAGCAAATGCCTTCTGGAATGTAAAAGCGGATGCATCCAATTCGGATGACTTACTCGACAAAGGGAAATTCTTGCTCTACCGTGCTCTACTACTGGAGGTTGCAGGAAAGCAGCAAGCGGCAATTGAAGACCTTAAGGCACTGCTATCAATTCCACCGGATCGGCCAGCCATGCAGATTCGCTTGCAGCAGCTATCAAACGGGGAACCCACTCAACCGTCGGCACGCGACGTGCTTCAAACACTGCTACGAAAGCATGCTAAACCGAAATGCACACGGGATCATGAGGGGCATACGACCAGGACAGGAAACGTGCACGACGATGAAAATGACAGTGACTAATCACGATGTATCTTGAACACTACAATTTGGTGGAATTCCCGTTTAACATAACGCCGGATCCTCGGTTTCTCTACTATGCACCACATCACAGGGAAGCCTTCGACCATCTGATGTATGGCATCACCCAGCGTAAGGGCTTCATCGAACTCACGGGGGAGGTCGGATCGGGTAAGACTACACTCTGCCGGGCTCTGCTAAGCAGCTTGGGAGATGATGTTAAAACGGCGATGATTGTCAACCCCTCCTTAACCGAAACCCAGCTTCTCCGCGCCATGCTCAATGACTTTGGACTCGAGCCTAAAGGACGGGATCGCCTCTCCTATATCGAATGCCTCAATGAATTTTTGATTGCCCGCTACCATGAGGACATCAATGTTGCTCTGCTCATTGATGAGGCTCAGGATCTAACACCCAAAGTCATGGAACAGGTACGGTTGCTCTCCAACCTGGAAACCGATCAACACAAACTGATTCAAATCGTGCTTTGCGGTCAACCCGAGCTGAAGAAGCGCCTAAATCGCCCCGATCTTCGGCAACTTAGGCAACGCATTACGGTTCGATACTACCTCCCTCCCCTCACAACTGAAGAAACAGGGAGCTACATCAAACATCGCCTTTGGGTTGCCGGCCCCGAGAGTACAATTAAGTTCTCAAGCGGTGCAGTAAAATCGGTCCACCGCTATGCTCAGGGCTGCCCACGTTTAATCAATGCCGTATGTGACAACGCCCTCCTCGCCGGATACGTTGAGGGCACTCAAACAATCTCAACGCGCGGTGTCAAGAGAGCCATTCGCCAATTGGAGGGTTAATAACATGAGTCTGATTCAGGAAGCCTTGAAACGTCAACAAGAAGAAACTGACGGGACTCTTCCGCCAGAGGTCACCCCGCAACCAGAAGCAATTGCGCAGCAAGAGACACCCGTGACGCCCACAGCCTCAGCACCTTCCAAACCATCAGCGCCAACACCTCCACCAGAGCCAACGCCACCACCACCCGCACCTGCAGCGACTCCATCAAAACTCCGTACTCGGCCAGCAAAATCCACCCCACAAGAGCCTGCTCCTGAAATAGAAAATACCGTTGAATCTGAACCCCAGTCCACAAACGCTATTGCGAGCTTTCTAGGCATAGCCCTCTTGCTTATTTTACTGCTCGTCGCAATCGCATGGGCAATTTTCTATGGCCTTAAAGTCGCGGGAATATCACTCACCGAGAAAAGAGAAAATACCGTTGTTTCTACACAAACCACCATCACAGTGCCAAATGAAGAGGTGAGCGTATCAGCGGAAACAACACAGACAACGCCCCAATCGCCCACTGATGAATCTATTGCCCCCCCCCCAGCCAGCGCTCCAGAAATGACGCAAAACATCCCCCCGGATGCTTCCGAAGAAATGGACTCTGAACCCGAAATACGCGTTGAACCAACACCAACAGTTGAACCAACACCAACAGAAGCAGCGATTACCCCGACCACGCCGCCCAAACCAGAAACGATTGTAGCCCCCACCCCCAAGGCTCCTCGTATCATCTGGCCCGCAGCCAAACTAAGCGGGATCTTGAGTGGAGGACAGGGGGGAGCGGTCATGATCAACGGCAAAGTGGTTGGCATTGGTGAAAGCATTGATGAAATTAAAATTATTTCCATCGAAGCTAGAGGCGCAACACTGGAGTATCAGAAGGAACGTCGCTTTCTGAAGGTGGGCAAGACATTGGAATAAAAAGATTTAACCTACTCAGATGCTTCACGAATCCGGACAACGGCATCATCGAACTCCAACGGAGACGAGATGAAAAAATGGCACATACACCCTAACTGAGCTTCAACATGTTCACGCAAGGCCTTGTCATACGGATTCATCACAACAACCAAGGCATCATCAGCAATTAGATCAAAAACAAGAATGCCACGCCTAATGACAAACTCCAACGGTAACAGGCTCTGCACGTCGGACGGGATCGCAAACGATTGCAGCGACACGATGGGGGTTCCCGCATCGCGTGCCACCCTCCCCATCAAACGTTCCATACCACTGTAAGCACGGTTTTCAAGCACGTGCAGTACCGATACGGTCGACAAGTGATCCCCCGTCGACATTTCCGACAGATCCTGTGCCACTCCAGCGTACTCCTCTTGAGTCAGTTCACCTGCCTCAAACAGCCGCCATGCAAAAGCAAGCTCATCGGCAACACGAAATGCTGGAGCAGACTGACCAACAATCGCGCTCGGTGATGCCACCTCAACTACAGGGGTCGCCTTGTCAGCCTCAGACTGTAGTTGCATCAGGCTGCTACAAACCCGCAACACCTCCTCATCAGAAGACCCGAACGCCTCAAGCTTCTCTCGGAGATAGCTTGCAGATTCGGCATCGCACTCACGGACAATCACATCGCCCAGGCGCAGAAGGTACTCCAGCGTCTTCGACTGATCCCCTATGTGCTCATAGGCATGCGAAAGGGTCTCCAAAGACGAACGATCATCAGGAATCGCTTCGAGGATCTTCTCAAAAGCAGCAATCGCATTCCAAATTTCAGCTTCGGCATCACGCTGAGGGCCATCAGTTTTATCAGCAGGCATGCATCCTCCATCGCCTTGTTTCGTAAATGTACACGGGTAGCGTCATTAGAGATGTATACCATGCCATCCTAATCAACCGCAATCGCAATTCTGAAAATGAGTGCTTTTGGTTTGGACTTCCCGACAGAAGGTGACATAATGCAGGGCAATCTTGAACCTTATAGAAGACGATTTGAATACAGGCCAAAGCATATGGTTAAACACGATCTAAGAGGAATGCTCTCGACAATTCTATTGCGTCGTCACGCGATTGATCCCGGGGCACTCGAAGAGGTAGGACACGAAGCGGATTCAGGCAATGTCCGATTTGAAAAGCTCATCCTTGAGCGAAACCTAACCAGTCCAGAAAACATGACGCTGGCACTTGCTGAATACCTGCATATGCCTCCGATTACGCTAAAGCATTTTTCGCCTAACCCTCAGCTCTTGGATCTGATTCCGCGCGAAACCCTCACCAAACGGGTTGTTATGCCCATTGCTCGCATTGGACGCACGCTCACCGTCGCTTTTGGCGATCCATTTGACCTGATGGCGGTTGATGAACTCACCACCCTCACTGAGCTCAAAATCACACCCGTTGTCGCGTCCGAAAGCGACATTACTGGCATTCTATCCCGACTCACGGCCGAATCGTCTCAAGGGCTCGACATGGAAGAGCTCATGCGTAACGAGAGTGATGTTGAGGTTGTTGATGATACCTCAGGAGATGATCAGAACCTCGACGAAATGCTTGAAAAAGCCGAAGGGGCTCCTGTCATCCGCATGGTTAACATGATTCTCGTTGAAGCACTGCGAACAGGGGCAAGCGATATTCATATAGAACCCATGGAAAAAACCATCCGGCTTCGCTACCGAATTGATGGCTCCCTGACAGAGCGCCCGGCCCCTCCTAAAGCCCTGCAATCGGCCATCATTTCTCGCATAAAAATCATGTCAGATATGGACATTGCCGAACGGCGTATTCCGCAAGACGGACGCTTTAACATCAAAGCGCTCGGAAAAGAAGTCGACTTACGTGTGAGCATTCTTCCCACCGTACATGGTGAGAAGATCGTGATGCGAACCCTTGATAAATCATCCTTGGCCCCTAGCCTCGCCTCACTAGGATTGGATCCCATCTCACAGAAAGCGATGCAATATGCCATTGATCAACCTCACGGCATCATCCTCGTTACGGGTCCCACCGGCAGTGGAAAAACAACAACACTCTATTCCTGTCTTCAGGACCTGAACAAAATTGATTGCAATATCATCACCTGTGAAGACCCTGTTGAATATCAGCTTGCAGGAATCAATCAGGTGCAAATTAATGATTCCGTTGGGCTTTCCTTTACTGCCGCACTTCGCTCCATTCTCCGTCAGGATCCAGACATCGTCCTTGTGGGAGAGATTCGTGACAGCATAACCGCCGAAATCGCGGTAAAAGCAGCACTAACCGGCCATCTTGTGCTCAGCACGCTCCATACAAATGATGCTGCAGGAGCAATCACGCGTCTCATTGATATGGGAACAGAACCCTTCATGCTAGGCTCTGCGCTCGTGTGCGCCCAAGCCCAAAGACTCTACCGCAAACTTTGTTCCGCTTGCAGAAAAGAAACGCATTTCACATCTGAAATGCTCGAAAACAATCATATCGACCCGAAACTCTTCGAAGGAGCAACCGTTTACGCACCCAGTGGTGGGTGCCCGCGGTGTTCAAATGGCTATAAGGGACGCGGTGCCATTATGGAAGTGCTTCTGGTTGATGAAAAAATCCGTGAAGGCATTCTCTCAGGCATGAATACGGGGGATATTCGCGAGCTTGCCATCCAAAATGGAATGACGTCACTTAAACAAGCGGGACTCGTAAGAGTTAGCGAGGGCTTGACCAGCTTGGAAGCTGCACTGGCCGTAACTGGCAGTGATTGATCAATGAGGAGGGAACAGCGATGAGCCCAACAGCAAGCAACGAGACATCAAATACGAGTTCAAAAAAGGCAGCCTCGCGGGCGGTCCCTGGAGCCAAAAAAATCGTTAATGATCTGCTCCCCGCCTTCTCGCGTCAGCTTGCTGCTATGCTATCAGCCGGAATGCCAATTGTGGCAACGCTTGAAGCCTTGGAAGAACAATCCGACAACCCCAATTTCAGAACGGTTGTTGCACGACTCAAAGCCAGCATCGAAAATGGATCCGCGTTCTCAGATGCACTGAGACAGTTCCCAAGCATCTTCGATGATCTCTATGCCAACATGGTCCGCGGTGGAGAATCCGGGGGGCAACTTTCGGAAACCATCGCACGTCTTGCGGGTTTCCTTGAAGCAACTGCAAAACTTCGCCGAAAGGTGAAGTCTGCCATGATGTATCCCACAATCATCCTCTGCATCGCAATCACCATTGCCATTG
Source organism: uncultured Victivallales bacterium (assembly GCA_964576795.1). Classification (GTDB taxonomy): domain Bacteria; phylum Verrucomicrobiota; class Kiritimatiellia; order UBA8416; family UBA8416; genus JABGOW01. Next base: position 2,409 of record CAZNWT010000041.1, on the reverse strand, counting down.
CCATGATTGTCTTCATTGTGCCTGTATTTGGAGAAATGTTTGCTGATTTCGGTGCCGATCTACCAGGGCCCACACAAGTTCTCCTCGACCTGAGCGACGGACTCAAAGCAAATGGATTCTACATCATTATCTTTATTGTGGTTGCCGTGATTGCATTCAAACGCTGGAAGGCGACCCCTGCAGGAGGCTACCAGTTGGATCAAATTCTTTTGAAAGCCCCCGTTTTCGGCGATCTACGCAAAAAGGTCGCCTCTGCACGCTTTGCACGAACCTTCGGTCAGCTTATCAAAAGTGGCGTCCCCATTCTCAGCGCATTGGAGATCGTCTCAGGCGCAACAGGCAGTGTCGTAGCACAGAAAATTGTTCTGGATGCCAGAAAAGCTGTAGAAAATGGTGAGCCCCTTTCCAGCGCCATGGTCAATCAATCTGTTTTCCCAATCCTGCTGGTCCGAATGCTTCAAGCGGGCGAGAAAACCGGAAAGATTGACGAGATGATGGATAATATTGCTGACTTCTACGATGACGAGGTGGAAACCATGCTGCAAGGACTCACATCTCTCCTTGAGCCCCTCCTTATGGTATTTCTCGGTGTTGTTATCGGTGGTATTGTTCTCTGCATGTTTCTGCCGATCTTCAAGATGGGTGAAGTCGTCAGCGGCTAACCTCCCCTATTTATAAGATTTGAAAAACTGCGAAACGCTGCTTTACACGCTCGCAGCTATCCCTTATCATTTCTCACGAACTTTGAATTTCACGTCTCTTAGAGGCTAGGAGAAATATTACATGCCACGCATTCTACTTGTCGATGACGAACCCAGCATACTGAGCGTTCTCTGCACCGTGCTCAAGGCCGAGGATTATGATGTTGTTGCCGCGTCAGACGGACAACAGGCCATTGAGCTCATCCGAAAAGAAACATTTGACCTTCTCATTTCCGATATCCGTATGGCTCCGGTCAACGGAATGGATCTCTTGCGATTGGTTCATGATGAACAGCCGAACACATCTGCTATTATGCTGACGGCATATGGATCTGTTGAAACCGCGATAGAAGCGCTCAAACTTGGGGCATTCGACTACGTCACAAAACCATTTAAAGTTGACGAGTTGCTCATCACCGTGCAGCGAGCACTCGCCTACCGCAATGCCCTGAACGAGAATGCAAATCTTAAGCAGCAACTCGAAACCCGCTATGAATTAAGCAACATTATAGCGGAAAGCCCCGCAATGAAGAACGTTTGCGAAATGATTCGACGGGTGGCTCCCACCGATACAACCGTCCTGATCTACGGCCAAAGCGGAACAGGAAAAGAGCTCATTGCAAAGGCCATTCACGCCCACAGCACACGCAGTAAGAAGAACTTTCTTCCCGTCAACTGCGCCGCACTACCAGAACCGCTGCTTGAATCCGAGATGTTTGGACATGTAAAGGGATCATTCACAGGCGCATCCTCAGACAAAGAAGGACTTTTTGAGGCCGCTCATGGAGGCACCATTTTCTTGGACGAAGTGGGCTCAATGCCACTTAGTATCCAAGGCAAACTGCTTCGCGTTCTTCAGGAGAAGGAAGTACGGCGTGTCGGAAGCAACAAGACTGTCGCCGTGGACGCCCGCGTGCTAGCAGCCACGAATACGCCACTGGAACAACTTATCAAAGAAGGGGCGTTTCGCGAGGATCTCTACTATCGCCTCAGCGTCATCCCCATTGAGATTGCACCACTTCGAGAACGGCAGGAAGATATCATGCCTTTGCTCTATCATGTAATCAAAAGCGAAACTCTCGACGGTCAAGACCCCCCAACTATTGATTCTGATGTCTGCGCTATGTTTGAAGCATATGACTGGCCCGGGAATGTCCGAGAACTCGAAAATGCCGTAAAACACGCCATGACGTTCGCACGGGATAATCGCATCACTGCAGACGTCATCCCCCCACGAATTGCCGCTACAGCATCCACAATACAAAAGCGCAACTCTGAAAATTTTGATGCCACCCGATGCAAATCACTCAAGGCCTTTCTGCGCGACCAGGAGAAGAACTATTTGGGCCAAGTTCTAAACTTCACTGGTGGCGATAAAGAACGTGCAGCAAAAACACTCCGCATCAGTTTGGCCACGCTCTACCGGAAACTCCCTGAAGAGGAAGAGTAAAGACGGCCCCGTTCTTCTCATAAACGAGATTAACTGATCTCATATATGATATTACGATTATCATATTCTCGCATGTGCAAAACGCTCCCTGTTTTTCAACGCATAAAGGAGAGAAAATTTATAGATATAAGTAATAATATGATAAACATGGTGTATTAAGCCTGTTTTTTAACTCCACGGCAGACTTGGCACACCTATTGCTATTTCTGTAACCGTTCACGGGATCCAGTTCGACCTATGAACAAGCTCAGATTGTTC
>CAZNWT010000040.1:0-36348 GCA_964576795.1 uncultured Victivallales bacterium | reverse complement strand
TCATGTCCGAAGCCCCTCCCGCAACTCGAAGATTTCCTAATTTGGAACCGCTGCTATAGGGCGCATTCTGCGTTGTTAAGGATTTGAACCGCGGATAACCTAGCGCGGCATAGCCGCAATCAACAATAATGGTAACTGCGAATTGCGCAGATTGCACGAATGGTTGTCTGTAACTGTTCACAGTCTTCTGGAGGGATTCAATATCCAACAGCCCACACTCCACGCTCCACGCCATCACGCGGAGTAAGCCTAAAATCAGAGGCTAGATCCGCTCTGATAACATTGCCGAATCGAACATCGCAATTAGCTTGTAAGGCTTGCAATCACACGCCCGTAATCGTATAGTTTTCTGCTTATATAAGAAGGAAGGTTCAGAAGTATGTCTACTGACGATTCAGAGGCACTTTATGGTGCCCAAAACATTACAGTTCTCGAAGGCATTGAAGCGGTTCGCAAGCGCCCGTCAATGTACATTGGCGACACCGGATCGCGTGGCTATCACCACTGCGTTTATGAAGTTGTCGATAACTCAATTGACGAAGCACTAGCAGGGCATTGCACCCACATTGAAATCTCCATCAACGAAGATGGATCGCTCTCCGTTACTGACGATGGTCGCGGCATTCCCGTTGACATGCACATCGGCGAAGGAAAGCCAGCGGTAACGGTTGTACTTACCGTCCTGCATGCGGGTGGAAAATTTGATTCTAACTCCTACAAGTGCTCTGGCGGTCTTCACGGCGTGGGTGTCTCCTGCGTAAATGCGCTCTCAGAATGGCTTGAAGTCGAGGTGAAACGCGATGGCTACGTTCATCACCAACGCTTTGAAAAGGGCGTTGAAACGACTGAGCTTATCAAAATCGGCAAAACCACCGAAACGGGCACAAAGGTAACTTTTCAGCCTGACATGTCTATTTTCACCCATGAGGGTGGCTTTCAGTGGGATACCCTTACGACTCGCCTACGCGAACTGGCCTTTCTTAACCGTGGCGCCAAAATCACCCTAAGCGAAGAGGCTACCGGACGCTCTGAAGTTTTCCAGTACGAGGGAGGTATCCGCGAGTTTGTCCAATATCTCAATCGTAACAAAACGCCGCTGCACCCTGAAGTCATCTACTTCGAGCGCGAAAAAGACGGTGTCATGGCTGAGATTGCCATGCAGTATACGGATGCTTATAACGAGACCCTATACACATTTGCCAATAACATTAATACCATTGAGGGCGGCACCCATCTCTCTGGATTTCGCTCGGCCCTGACACGTACCGTCAATCAATACGCTAAAAATAACAAGTTGATTAAGGACGATAAACAAGCCATGAGCGGCGATGATATTCGCGAGGGCATCACGGCCGTGCTCAGCATCAAAATCCAAGACCCGCAGTTTGAAGGACAAACCAAAACCAAGCTGGGCAACGGTGAAGTTGAGGGCATTGTTCAACAAATTGTCAATGAGGAGCTGGGATCTTACTTCGAGGAAACACCGAGCGCAGCCCGCACCATCATCGAGAAAGCCGTTGTATCGGCCCGTGCTCGCATGGCGGCACGCAAAGCGCGTGACCTTGCTCGCCGCAAAGGGGCACTGGAAAGCGCCGGACTGCCCGGAAAACTTGCGGACTGCTCCTGCCGCGACCCGGCACGCACCGAATTGTTCATTGTGGAAGGTGACTCTGCCGGCGGTTCGGCTAAGCAGGGGCGCGAACGCGAATATCAGGCTATTCTTCCTGTTAAAGGTAAAGTGATCAACGTTCAGAAAGCCCGCCTCGACAAAGTACTGGCCAACGATGAGATCCGCACCATGATCACCGCCATCGGCACCGGCATCGGCGTCGACGATTTTAAGATCGAAAAGGCGCGCTACCACAAAATCATTATCATGACCGACGCCGACGTCGACGGAGCTCACATTCGAACCCTGCTGCTGACGTTCTTTTATCGGCAAATGCCACAGCTCATTGAAAATGGCTACGTCTACATTGCTCAGCCACCACTCTACAAGGTGACGCGACGTAAGCGTGAAGAGTATGTCGAGTCAGACGCTCACTTGACACAAATCCTGCTGGATCTTGGTGCAGATGGGATGCGCCTTGAGACTTCGGAAGGGGAGCCATTACTCGACACTGCCGGGCTACGGGATCTGCTCGAAAGCGTGGTCGAGATTGAAGGCGTTGCTGACCAGCTTCGCCGACGCGGCATTTCGCTCAAGGACTATCTTGCCCAGCGAAATCCTGAAACCGGCATCTTCCCTCGGTACTGCGCATACATGAATAAGCTGGGCGACGATTTGGACATTCGCTTCGCGCTCGACGACCACGCTCTGCACAAAATTTTCGAAGAAGTTGAAGCTGCAATCGTCGAAGCGGCTCCGGAGGTTGCAGAGGTCGAGGATGTCGTCGTTGAAGAGACGAAAGCCGTTGAGGGAGACGCGTCGGAAGACGTTTCGGAAGACGCGCCAGAGGACGCGCCGGTTGAAGAGACGGTTGAAGAGACGGCGCAATCCCTGACGGTTCGCTACAAGGAACTCTTCTTCTCTCTTAAGCTGAAAGAAACGGTTGAAAAACTCGAACAGAGGGGATTCGCTTTCGAGCAGCTTTTGGAATCAGAGGAGGCTCAATTCAATATCGACGACAAAGGCTCTAAAACAGCCGTTAACTCGTTGATGGAAATCGCGCAAGCCATCCGCATCGCGGGCCGCAAGGGTATGACGATTCAGCGCTATAAAGGGTTGGGAGAAATGAACCCACAACAGCTGTGGGAAACCACGCTCGATCCCAATTTCCGCCGAATGACTAAAGTGGTGCTTAAAGACTTGGTCAAGGCAGATGACATGTTCACGATCCTGATGGGCGACGAAGTTGAGCCTCGGCGCCAATTTATTCAGGAAAATGCACTGAACGTCACCAATCTCGATATCTAACGAAAGCGTTATTATGGAAAACACAAACGAACGTATTGACTTGGTCAATATTGAAGATGAAATGCAGCGTGCATACATCGACTATTCGATGTCGGTCATTATTGGCCGCGCGTTACCGGATGCACGTGACGGAATGAAACCGGGCAACCGACGCATTTTATACGCCATGAAGGAACGTGGCTGGACGCACAACAAAGCTTACGTCAAGTGCGCCAAAGTGGTCGGTGAAGTCATCGGTAACTACCATCCTCATGGTGACAGCGCGGTCTACGACACGATGGTGCGTATGGCGCAGGATTTCGCAATGCGCGGCATGTTCATCGACGGACAGGGAAACTTTGGTTCAATCGACGGTGACCGCGCTGCTGCTTATCGTTATACCGAGTGCCGCCTCCGCCCGCTAGCCGAAGAAATGCTAGCTGATATCGACAAAGATACCGTTGATATGCGTCCGAACTTCGACGAATCCCTCATGGAGCCATCCGTGCTGCCGGCACGGGTCCCAAACCTTCTCGTTAATGGATCGACCGGTATTGCGGTCGGTATGGCTACCAATATCCCCCCCCACAATCTGGGTGAGGTGATCGATGGTACGATACTGTTGATCAATAACCCTGACGCAACCATCGACGAACTGCATGAGCTTGTGAAAGGGCCAGACTTCCCGACGGGAGGTACCGTCTATGGTCTGAATGCGGTACACGATTTCTACACCACCGGTCGCGGTAAAATTAAAGTACGCGGTAAAGCCGATATCGTAGAGGATGATAACGGAAAAGCCCGCATCATCATCAGCGAAATCCCCTATGCACTCAACAAGACGCTCCTGATCGAGAAAATGGTGCATCTGGTACGCGACAAGAAACTGGACGGCATTTCCGATATTCGAGATGAGTCCGGCAAAGAAGGCATCCGCCTCGTCATTGAACTCAAACGCAATGCCGTACCGAATGTGCTGCTCAATAACATCTTTAAGCAAACGCAAATGGAATCTACCTTCGGCGGCATTATGCTGGCCATTGACAAGGGCAAGCCACGCGTGATGACCCTGAAAGACGTTCTCCAATGCTTTATTGATCATCGCTTCGAAGTGGTTACCCGCCGTACGCGGTTTGATTTAGATAAGACAAAAGCCCGCGCTCACATCCTCGAAGGCTACCTGCTCGCCATGGACAACATGGATGAAGTCGTGAAAATTATTCGCGGCTCGAAAAACCGAGAAGAAGCACAAGAGCGCTTGATTGCAAAATTCGAATTCAGCGAAGTTCAGGCGAAGTCTATTCTTGAGATGCGTCTCTACCAACTTACTGGACTGGAACGCGACAAGGTTGAGGCCGAATACGCGGAGCTGATGAAACAGATTGAATACCTAGAAGACCTGCTGGCTCATCCAGAGAAGCTCTTTGCGGTCATCAAGGAAGACCTTGAGCAGATCCGTGCGAAGTATGGCGAGGGTCGCAGGACAACCCTTTCAATTAATGAAGGTGAAATCAACATTGAAGACCTTATTGCTGATGAACCTTGCGTGATCACGCTCTCCAATACCGGCTATGTCAAACGGGTTCCAACAGACACCTACCATCAGCAACGCCGCGGCGGCAAAGGCGTGGTTGGGATGAGCACTAAAGACGAGGATTTTGTTGAACACATCTTCTCCGCTTCAACTCATGACTATCTGCTCTGCTTCACAGAAGAAGGCCGTATGTACTGGCTCAAAGCCTACTATGTGCCAGAAGGGACCCGTCAGAGCCGCGGTCGAGCATTGGCGAATGTGCTACAGATGACACAAAACGAAAAACTTGCCGCCATTCTTTGCGTTCGCGAGTTGGACGACAATTCTCACAACCTGATGATGGCCACCAGAAACGGAATCGTCAAAAAGACAGTGTTGTCGGCCTACAAGAATGTTCGTGTGGCAGGTGTTAAAGCCATCAATATCGACGAAGACGACGAACTCATCGGAGTCAAACTGACCAGCGGTTCAGACGAAATGATTCTGAGCATGAAGAATGGAAAAGCCATCCGCTTCAAAGAAAGTGACGCCCGACCACTTGGCCGTGTATCACGCGGCGTAAAGGGGGTCACCCTTACGGGCGATGATGAGGTGGTTACGATCGAGATTGTGGATGAAGCATCAACGATGATGGCGATCACCGAGAATGGTTACGGAAAACGTACCAGTTTCGATGAGTACCGGACACAGACACGCGGTGGAAAAGGCATTATCAGCATCCAGACTACCGAGCGAAACGGAAAGGTCGTCAGTGCTCATGCGGTTACAGATGAACATCGACTGATGCTCATTTCAAGTGGGGGACAAATGATCTGCATTGGTGCAAGCGACTTGCGCATCATCGGTCGCAACACCCAGGGGGTTCGTCTATTCAACCTGAAAGATGACGACAAACTCGTCTCGGCAGCAGTTCTTGAGCCCGAGGAAGAGCTTCCTGAAGATCTCACCAAAACGGAAGGCGAAGCCCTCGAAAACATAGAGCCCCCTTCCGAAAACACAACCGACACAACGGAGTAAGATGAAGAAGATACTCATTACAGGCGGAGCCGGTTTTCTGGGTTCTCACCTAACACGTCGCCTTTTATCCCTAGGAAACGAGGTGACCATCATGGACAACCTCTTCACGGGTAATAAGTCCAACATTTATGAATTCCTGGACAATCCTCGATTCACATTTCTGTTGCAGGACATCACACAACCCTTTTGGGGGCAGTTTGACGACATCTACAACTTAGCCTGCCCTGCTTCGCCCATTCACTATCAACGCAATCCCGTTGAAACCACAAAGACCTCATTTCTGGGTATGATGAATGTACTGGAACTCGCCCTGAAAACAAAGGCCCGCGTCCTACATACATCCACTTCGGAAATTTACGGCGACCCTATAGTGCACCCCCAACCCGAAACCTACTGGGGCAACGTGAACACAATCGGCATTCGTAGCTGCTACGACGAAGGCAAGCGCGTTGCAGAAACCCTCTGCGTAGACTATCGCCGTGAATATGGCGTCGATGCCCGCCTTGTCCGTATTTTCAATACTTATGGCCCCAACATGCATCCACAGGACGGTCGCGTCATCAGCAACTTCATCATGCAAGCCCTGCGTAACGAAGATATTACCATCTACGGCGATGGCAAGCAGACACGAAGCTTTCAATACGTCGATGACCTTATCGACGCCTTCATTGCCCTGATGGAAAAAGACCGCGAGGAGCTTGAAGTCGCCTGCCAAAAAGCAGGGTTTGACATTCCCGTCATTAACACCGGAAATCCTGATGAATTCACCATTCTAGAGCTTGCCGAAGCCGTTCTTGAGCTCATTCCCGAGAGCACCGCGAAGCTCGTCTTCCTCCCCCTTCCCAAAGACGACCCACAGCGCCGAAAACCGGATATCACGTTGGCAAAAGAAATCCTCGGGTGGGAGCCAAAAATCCCTCTGAAGAAAGGCTTACGCCACGCCATCGCGTACTTTCGCACACAAGTGTAGATTCATATTCCCGACAATCTTCCTCGTAACGCCCACCCCCTGTGCCCAACTTTAAACTTTACCTGTTTCTTAGAGTGTTCGATGTCCGATGTTCATTCTCAAGTTTCACCCTGAATAACTTGTCCTCCATAACGCAGAGCGCGACGGAGGATCCAGCGGAGGAACGACGCCGGGGGGAGGCCACTAACCAGACAAAACGATGCCGTTTCAGAAGATCACGTCACTTGCGCGAAATCCTCGACCTGAGAAAACGCAAACGCAATGACGTCAGGAATGCTTTTTGCAGAAATCCCCCGCCAAAAAACCTTCCACGCTCCCTCTTGGTGATTCCCATCCGCCAGCTTCTCGTACCAATGGTTCACAGGATTCTGGGAACGGGAACGCCAAAAGACCGCCTTGTGCTCTCGCATCACAGATCGCCACAATTCCTGGGCAAGCCCCTCCCCCCGCGCTTCAGCCTGCACAGCAAACTTTGAAAGGTACATCATATCCTCATGGGGTTCGAGCAGAGCCGCTCCATGATAGCGTTCATCAATATAGAAATCGGTAATGCGATCCAAAAAATCATGCTGTATCAGCGTTTTGCCAAAGCTGAGCTCAAGCGCCTTAATCAAGCGATCCTCTTGAGTCGTGTGACGACTCGAAAAATGGTGAATCTCGGATCCCAGTCGAATGACGCAACCAGCCCCTTTTACCGTGAACAACTCTTGGAGAAGTTGGAGTGGAGATGCAACCGAAATGTGAGAGCCAACAGCGCTCTTCAATAAGCGACCGGAAAGTTCGGCAAGCTCGCGATCCGGCTCGGATAGCACAACACGATCCGCCCGCTGCGTGTAGTAGAATGGTAGCGCATTATCCTCAACATCATGCAGCGGCCCCCGAACACGAATAAAGTGCACCCGACGACTCACCGAGGGCATGACGCGTGTCAGAGCATCCTCCAGAGGAGTAGAGGGATCAACCAGAACCATCACCCGCGACTGTCGACGACACGAATCAAGGCAATCCAGAATCTTTTCTGTCGGGTCCTCAATATGAGCACCCGCCACATCTATCGGAAATGCGACAAACGGATGCGGCCCCACGAAAAGAAGTTCACGCATTTCGGCGGTATCCGGACCGCAAAGCAGAATGACGGGATCAAGCTCCAGTCGCAGCAAGAATTCCAAATCAAAGGCAAATACAGAGGCTGCATCTTCGAATCCCAAACGCAAAGGGCACAACAGAGCAAACGCCCTGGGCCGATCCCCCCGAAAGCGCTCAAGATAGTACTCATACTCCTCACGGCGACCGATACTATCCAAAAACAATCGGATTGTCTTATTCAGCAAAATGGACACTGTAGATTCCCTTCTAGCAGGTTACGCAATTGGCGTACTGACCTCACGTGCATGATGACCTCAACACTTACCTTGGGTCAAATGCCAAGTTCATCACAATTGCCATGCTCCCGCTGACAACAATTGTCAGCGCAGGAAGTTTCCTACACAAGGTGCGATAATTTTGTTGCTACATACATCCTCAATTTTGTACACTGTTTGTTTGTTTTAAATGTAGTCATAAAAAAAGGAGAATCCATGACGACGAAAAAGAAGAAGAGCACATTCAAACGGCCAAAACTTTCAACAGCTGAAAGCTTTGGAGCACGCCTTCGGGTCTGGCGTCACGAGCTTGGTCATCCACTGAAACGTGTTGCCCATGATTTGGGTGTATCGGTTTCTGTGGTAAGCCAATGGGAACGGGGTTTGCGGTTTCCATCTGTAAAGAATTTGGATAGAATTGCCACCTATATGGAGCTTCCCGTCTGCAATCTCCTTTACAATGGCACATCATCCTGCCCTATGGACGTAAAACATAAATAGCGGCTTTGGATTACCAAAAGCGGTACGTGTGCGGTTAAAGAACCGTTACAGAGCAAGGCCTTCATGAAAGATGAAGAAGTAGCTTCTGAAAACGGTTTTTTACTGGACTTGGCTGTAAGGTTTTCCCTGATCGGTCTATCGGGGTTTTCACCACACAAGTACTAAGAGGGTCACGCGCTCAAAGGCAGAAGCGCAAGACCACAAAGGCAATTAGAAATAAGAGGCCGACCTTATTAAAAGGCCGGTCTCTTGTTCTTCTCAAAAGAGCAGTTCGAAAACCGGATAAATCAACTTATAGCGATTCTGTAGAGGCCGCTGCTTTTGCTTTGTCTTTCTTGTATCCTCAACGTTCTTTGCCTCTCTTCTTGTCAGATCTCTTACCCTTAGAACGATTGCCATCAGCTCTGCGACTATGATGCTGGCCTTTGAACGCAACCCTTATATCTTCCTTCTTTAGATCGTCTTTAGCAGCCAAAGCATCTAAAACAGCTATGGATTCCTCATAGCGTTTCTGAGATCCCGCCTTCCGATCAGTAGTCCGTTTTTCATTCCGAGACCTGATTTTCTCCTGCCTAATTTTCTCCTGCTTGGCAAACGATGCCTCCATGAACGCTTTGTTCTCAGCTTCAATGCCATCAAAGAATGCAACGCGCTCGTTGTGATTCTTTGTGCGATCCTCTTTTATCATAGCCACAGCCTTATATGCGTCTTCCTCAGCACGAACGGTCTCACGAACTGACTTTGACGCTTCCTGCTGGGATTTGAGATAAGCACCGATTTTTTCACGCTGCGCCGCGTGGAATGCCGCACGCTCCTCATTCTCGGGTCCCTTTTCGCCTCCCCGTTCTCTCTTTTCGTGACGGGGGCCACGGCCCTCTCCCTGTTTCTGCTCCTGCTCCTGATTTTCCGCGAGCCCGCTGACGGCCCCGACAAGCAGTACGCTCATCCCCAACAACGTTACGGCCTTGATACGAGTGTGATATCTTTGATGCATGGCGACCCTCCTTATTTAATGTTGCACGGCTTCCCTCTCAAAACTGCCACCCGACACGCATTGCCGTGTGCACCCATATAACGCTGCGGATATGCGTTTATTGTAAGCAGAGATAAATATAGGCTCTTCTGAATAATCTGTGGGTAATTTTTTGTTGTCTGGTGTCGTCGCAGCAACAGCGCCTATGCCCATCGTTGAAAATGAATCGGTTAAGGGTAACAGTAAGGGTAGCAGTTAAGTATGCGATTAAATATGGGCTTAAGTGCCAAGAGGCTTGAACTTGCCAATTGTCCTTTCCGGGGTCATGTCGTGCATCTAGCAGCCTGTATAATTCATCAATACGCGTACTCATCAGTTTGGACGGTATTCTAGAGCGATTGGCGTATGGTGTTCAAAGGCCGACAGGCTGCTAGTCGATCAATTCCACGAAATCGCGGTCAATATCAACGGCAACGGCTTGACCAATCATTTCAACATTCAGTCGCACTATCCCAGTGCTCCGCGCAGAAGCCACAACACCTTCCACTCCCATAAAGGCTCCCCCACGAATACGCACGCGGCGCCCTGCGCGCAGGGCCGCCACAACCCCCAAAGAAGGATCTACAGTAAGCGCCATTCGTATTTGATCCAGCTGGTGTTTCAATACCTCCTCTGAGGATGGCACAAGAACTTTGATCACGTGGTTTGTTTCGAGAAGACGCACGCGCTCATCCGGCTCAAAGGAAACAAAGAAATACCCAGGAAACATCGGCTTTTCCACAGTGACCTTTCGGCGTTGATAAATCTTGGTTTCCGATCGCAGGGGTAGATAATACTCAAGGCCCCGGACTTCACACAGCTCCGCAACACGCTTCTCACTTCTCGACCGTAAATGTAGAACATGCCAACTCATAGGGGCTGAACGTAGCGGTTTTCTTAACCTAGATCAAGCCCACCAAAAAACGACTGACACGATGAAAACGAAAAGAGATTGTCCCGAGGCAAATCCTGTGGCTAAAGTCACTGATGCATTTGGCAGGAATCCTCCTTATTTTTATCACTGTCGCAACGCAAGCGCTTTGCGCGAGTCAACTCCCAGTCGCTCTTGTGCAGGGAACATCATCAATGCCAAATGATGCCGAGCTACAGTATGGCGTTTCGGTAACACAACGACTCTCGCGCTGGCTTCATGAAATCCCCATTCCACACACCACACTCACAGACAAAGATCTGACGCTGAACACCCTACGCGATGTAAAGGTGTTAATCCTCGGCTACAACCCGAATCCCAAACTCCGTACGTCAGCCACTTTGGAGTGCTACCGGAACCGCGGAGGCAAACTGATTGTCTTCTATGCCACCGACCCAAAGCTGGCGAACATAATGGGGATGCGGTTAGGGCCATACAAGAGCGCAACAGGAAGGCACTACTGGAGTGGCATGCGGTTGGGTTCAAAACCAAAAGAGGGCTATCCCACCAGAATTTACCAAAGATCGCACAGCATTCGCCCCGTTTATCCAATAAGTCGTAACGCACAAATCATCGCCCTGTGGGAGAATGAGCGAGGTAAGCCCACCGATCTCCCCGCCGTGATGCAATCGGACCGAGGAACATGAGTCACTCATGTCCTGTTGGATGATGGCGATCAAGCCGATGCGTGCGTTAAGGCAGGGCGAAAATATGGCATCAGGATCCATGCCTGGAAAGTGTGCTGGAATCTCGCCGGCGCCCCTGCAGATTTTCTGCTGTCACTGAAAACGGCAGGGCGACTTCAGGTCACAAAAACAGGGGAGACCATTCCGTGGTTGTGTCCATCTCATGCAGACAACATCGAGTACGAAGTGGGTGCCATTCGCGAACTGGCGCGCACACCGAATTACGAGCTCGATTTCGGAAACATTGTCAATTCTCCTTTTACACTTGCATCAAGATTAAGGCAACGATTACGCTAAAGACGAGGAATGCAAAATGGCTTCGCCGACAATTAAAACAATCTCGTTGGACCAGTAGACACCGCTATTAGGGGCGAGGGCGCCGCAACTCCATTTTTGAAGGACTTCGCTTAATGCAGTAATGGAGGTGACCCGCCCTCGGATACTTGAACCCCAGACTCGATTAGGGGCCGCAAATTGCAAAGAGTGGCACCCCCGCCTTTTAGCTCGGTTTTAACTAAACTGTAGCCGCACACAATTTCCTCTGACTTCTGGCCCCTGATTTCTGACTTCTGGGTTTTTCGATGGAACATCGTAAAACGCTGATTTCGGCTTTTCTGTTTACGCTATGCCCCTTTTCCGCTAAGGTGCATCCAGTCTTCAAACCAAAGCAGCGACCAAAGGAGTGGTTCATGTCAGAGTCCCAGACGCCATGCAAATATCGGCGTATTCTCCTGAAGCTCAGCGGTGAAACGCTGCAGAATTCCGAACACGGATTGGCCATCGATCACGAAGCCACTCTGGGGGTCGCCAAGCGCATCCAGGGCATCGTCAACATGGGAGTGCAGGTTGCCGTTGTCGTGGGGGGCGGAAATCTGTTTCGCGGACTGAGTGGCGCCGAACGCGGCATTGACCGATCTTGTGGTGACCAAATGGGGATGCTTGCAACGATCATGAATGCAATGGCCCTACAAAACGCAATGGAACAAATTGGTTTGGAAACCCGCGTTCAGACCGCCATCCCCATGACCCGCGTTGCCGAGCCCTTTATTCTCAGAAAGGCCCTGCGGCATCTGGAAAAGGGGCGGGTTGTGATTTTTGGTGGCGGCACGGGAAACCCATTCTTCAGCACCGACACTGCGGCAGCGTTGCGAGCCAGTGAGATTGGGGCAGACGTTCTCCTAAAAGCAACGAAGGTCGATGGCATCTATTCGGCAGACCCCAATAAAGATTCCACCGCGACACGCTACAAAACCCTGACCTACAATGAAGCGCTAAACCGCTCGCTAAAGATCATGGATGCTGCCGCTTTCTCACTTTGCATGGAAAACAATATTCCCATCGTCGTGTTTGACTTTTTTCAACTCGGAACGATCGAAGGCCTTATTCAGGGGCAAACCATCGGCACGCTCGTAACGGCATAAAGAGGAGATTTTGATATGGAAAACATTGAAGAAGTATTGCTAGACAGTGATGACAAGATGGCCAAGTCCGTTGTTTACATTCAGGAACAGTTTTCGGGGATCCGGACGGGCAAAGCATCACCCGCCCTTGTTGAAAACATTCAGGTTCCATACTACGGGACCCCTACACGCCTACGCGAACTGGCTGGTATTTCCACGCCGGAACCACGCCTGATCGTGATCAACGCCTACGACCCCACGGCTCTAGCTGATATTGAAAAGTCCATTCTTGCCGCTAACCTAGGTGTAACGCCCATGAATGACGGGCGCGTCGTGCGCGTTCCCATCCCCGAACTAAATGAAGAGCGCCGCGTAGAGATGACCAAATTGGCAAAACGAATTGCAGAGGAAGGGCGCATTGCTGTCCGAAACGTTCGTCGCGACTCCAACGATCAGGTCAAGACGCTTCAGAAGAATGGGAAAGCCACTGAGGACGAGCGAGATGAAGCCCTCAAAGCCATTCAAAAAGAAACCGACGACTACATCAAACAAATTGATAATGCCGTCAAAGCCAAAGAAGAAGAAATTATGGAGGTATAAACCTCCACTCTGCGACAACGTTGCTGTTGACGCTACCTTGAACAGATCGCTATAGTGAGGGCAGTGACAATACAGGAGTTTTAATAATGGCCGACATACCAATAGACGATAGCGCGCTACCCCCGAAACTGGACTTACGAAAAAAAGCTGCGCCAGCCCCATCTATAGCGCCTAAGGCCCCCGCCAGAAATGCTGTCAACCCCGCCCAAGAACGTACCTCTAACACAGCGCGGATTAAAATTTCAACAACAAGTGCTCCCGCACCTGAGAATGCAGAAAAAAAGGTTCCGGTCGCCCCCGCTCCCACGCCGCGACCCAAAACACTGGGGGCCCCTGGCAAGACAGTTCGGCTAACGGCAAGACCAATACGGACTCAACCAACCCAACCTAACGCCCCTGCCACAGCAGAAACCGTGGCTGCAAAACCAATCACAGTCACCGCGACTCCAGCCGCAGCAAAACCGCTTAAAGCAAAACAGAAATCCTCCGCTATTGAAATTCCTCGCCTAGGGGCAGAGGTTTCTGCACAGGCAAGTTCAAAACGGAAAACATCAAAGATCCCGCTGGAAAGTGCCACAGCAACTTCTGTTGGCCCGAAAACCATCAAGATTGCACCAATACCAAAGGATCTGTCTGCCCGTACCAGCCCAATAGCGATAGGTAGCGCGGGAAGCCCTGACTTAAAGCGCCAGACATCGCGCATCTCGCTAGAAGCCGCACTAGGATCAGAGGGTGAAAACAAGGCGGAAGGCCCCAAGACGATTCGCCTCAAACGCCCCAGCGAAGCCCCAACCATTCGGGTACAAAAAGCACCTACAGCCGATGCCGAAGAGGGGGATTTGCATAAGACAGCAGAAATTGAACTGCCACAGGAAGCTGACGACACACCTGACACGCAAAAGAAGACAATCAAAGTCAGGCGCCCATCACAGCGACGGAGCGTCAAAAGCGTATCAGTAAAGCGCAGTGCGGATGGTAGCAATCCAGCCTCCGCAACGCCTATGGCCGCAAGCGTTGCTCGTCCCGCTGCAGCAAATACCGACTCGGCACACTGGACATTTATCACCGCGTCCATTGCCGCGATGATTGTCACTTGCGTCACGATCTATGTTCTGTGTGCCCAAGTGCTTGGGCCTAATATTTCACTAACCAAGCTTGCCTACTGGGCGCCAGACGCAGAACTCCCGTGGCCGGGACGAATCGCAAGATAAACAAACAAAATAAATAAAATGACGGTATTGACCAATAGGGTCACACCATCTGAGGAGACTATCATGGCGTCAGAACACGTCGTTCATATTGAAGGGGATAACTGGGACTCCGAAGTTCTCAAATCCGAATCCGTTGTATTGGTTGACTTCTGGGCAGAATGGTGTGGTCCCTGCCTAGCAATTGCTCCCATACTCAACGAACTTGCCGAAGAACTCGCAGGGAAGGTTAAGATTGCCAAAGTAGATGTGGATAAGAATCCTCAACTTGCCGGAGATTTTGGCGTTCGTTCTATTCCCACTCTGCTTGTGATAAAGGGCGGGGTTGTGCAAGAGCAAATGGTTGGTGCCTCCAGCAAAGCCGTACTTTCGGAAAAGCTGTCAGCTTACCTGTAATTTAAAGCTTTGTGTTTCATTGAGCACTAGGTTGATACGTAAAACACAAGGGCTGAACGTTCTGGAGCAACTCCACGAATGTTGCAGCCCTTTTTTTGGGTTTATTGAGATTACCTGCAATAAAACCGACGCGTTAGCGTTATCTGAATGTGGCCGCTATGGACCAACTGGATGACAGTGAGTTGATCGCCCGTTATCGAAAAGGCGATGTATAGGCTTTAGAAATACTGGTTCAACGGTATAAACGTCCACTGTTCAGCTATATTCTGAATATGATCGGGAATTCGGGGGACGCCGATGAGGTATTTCAAGATGCGTGGATGAAAGTCATCCGAAAGATTGGTCTCTATCGACACAAGAACTTCTTTGGATGGCTGGTTCGCATCACACACAACGTGATCATTGATGGCACGCGTCGAAAGAAGCCAAATGTTAGCTTGGATGCCGAAACAGGCGATGAGGGTGGCTCATTAGGAAACATTCTGCCGGATGAAGGGTTTGCTCCCGATCAGAACAGCCAGAACAAAGACTTGGGGCGGGTGATCAGCGAAGCGGTAGCGTTACTACCGGACGAACAAAAAGAGGTATTTCTCTTGAGGACCAAAATGGAACTCCCATTCAAGGAAATTGCGAAGATTCAAGGCACTTCCATCAACACGGCCTTGGCGCGTATGCAATACGCATTAACGAAACTGCGCGAACCCTTGAGTGAATCTTATCAGGATCTTGCATAGAAAGAGTGAGAAGAATATGACATGCGCACACTATAAAAATCAGATTCTGCTGGTAGCCTCTGGCGAATTGAAGAAGAGCCGCGAATTGGCCGCCCACCTAAATCTGTGCGCGAACTGCAAGACCTTTGCCGATGATGCCTTGCGAGTGGCGCAAATCGCTCAGGAGCATCTTCCTGATGCAGCTCCCCACCCTTCCGTTTTTGTTGCCATTCGTAAAGCGGCAGAGGCTCGCCACAGCCGCAAAAGAATTGGCTTCCAAATTTCGCCAATACGCTGGGTTGCTTACGCAGCGCTCTTTCTCATCGTCGCCGGGGGAACGACATGGGTTTCGCTATCCCCTATATCCCGCCACGGGGACCGTGTTTCCGAATTGAGCACCATGGTCGCTGTGGTTTGGAATACTGTCGATGAGGACAACACCACGGGAACTTTCATAGAAGATGACGACAACCTGAAAGCAGTGGCTCAACAGCTTCTCGAAATGGAGGGCTTTGTTCTCGAGGATATCTTTGTCGGGGAGGAAGACGCTACGCTATTCGATCAACATGATCCCACAACGACTCAATGGCATAGAACTCACGCGACTCCGGCAAAAACATGTGTATGATCACGTCGAAATAGTCGAGCACCAACCACCCGCCATCTGAGTTTCCTGAACGGCGATAACACTGAATATCGTCCTGCTTGAGTTGATGCTGAACATCGCCATACAGAGCCTTTAGGTGGGGACCACTCATTCCCGAGACCACAACATAATAGTCCGTAATTGAGGATTGCTCCCGCACATCGAGAACAACGATATTCTGAGCCTTCTTTTCTTCTAGAATCTCGCGCACGCGAGTCGTCAATGCCAAGGCTTCGATGGTGAACCTCCCGGAACAAGTGTCAGATTAATAGAGATGGTGTTCTGTAATGTACATTTCAACCAATTCGGGTACAAGATACCGAATACTCATGCCTTCGGCAACTCTATGTCTGATATCTGATGACGAAATCTCCAGCATACGCCCTCTCGCCACTGTCTCCAGAAGCTTAGCACCCCAAGGGGGATCAAGGTTCAGGTCTTCTTCACGAAGCGCCAATACATCTTTCTCCGGCCGGGAGAACGTTGCAAACCGACACATTGACAAAAGCGCATATATATCACGCCACCGGTGTAATTTGAGCAACGTATCCGCACCTATGATGAAAAAAAACTCAGCATCTGGATAAAGTCGGCGAATCTCACGAACCGACTCTATCGCAAAAGATGATCCTCCGCGGACAATCTCAATATCCAGGACTTCAAATTGAATGTTGCTCATAACCGCCTGTTCAAGCATTGCCATACGATGGCAGGGGGCAGCTAGCATTGCGGGATCTTTTAGCGGCTGAATGTGACACGGCATAAAAAGCACTTTTGACAGGTCAAAAGAATCGAGGGCGCTCTGCGCCAGCAACAAGTGTCCCAGATGAACGGGATTAAAAGAGCCTCCCAGAATGCCAATGCGTTGTTGTGTGTGTGTATTCATCTATACCTTCATGCCTTCAGCAATATTCTGTAGGCTCGACTCATCAAGAATCGTAATCTTTCGGCCTCGAACATCAATCATGTTTTGTGTCTGAAGTTTTCGAAACGTCCGACTAATCGTCTCTGCAATCGTGCCCAACCGTGAAGCCAGCACCGCTTTGGTTGTTGTCAACGCGATCGTGTTCGACCCCTCTTTCTCCGCAGCATCCAAAAGATACTTTGCAAGACGTGCCGAGACATCTTTGAGCGATAAATCATCAATAAGGCCAACAAAACAGCGCAGACGTAACGACAGTGTGGCCAAAATCTTCAGGAGAATCTCAGGATGTTGGCGACTCACCTCCAATAGTGCACTGCGCGGAAGGTATAAAGTTCGAGTCGGTGCGGTTGCAACCGCGGCCGCAGGATATGTCGATCCCTCAAATACAGGAACTTCCCCACAAAGTTCTCCCCCTCCCTCAAACACGTGCAACACCTGCTGACGGCCATCGGGGCCGAACCGATGCACATTGACGGCACCATCCACGACAACATGAAAACCCTCCGCCTCCTCATCCTGCTGAAAGAGATACTCACCCTCTGCGTACTCCCGTACAGCACCGACCTCAGCAAGCGCTCTGGCGCCAGCATTCGCAAGTCCGGAAAAGTTAGGGGCCAATTGAATAATGGCAACCCGCTCAGATAATGGTGTGGACTGGATATTCATAAATAACAAAAAGTGACTTAAGTGACTTTATTGACTTAGATCAAAGCGGACGCGGGCGATACAGTGTAGAGTCCTTGCCAGATTGGGAACAGAAAAGATCCTACCACAGGAGGACATAATGGATAAACGCAAAATTATTGAGATTGACGAGGAAAAGTGTAACGGATGCGGCAACTGCATCACAGGGTGCGCCGAAGGTGCGCTCCAACTGGTCAACGGCAAGGCCCAACTGGTCAAAGAGCAGTTTTGCGATGGGTTCGGCGATTGCATCGGAACATGTCCTACGGGCGCCCTAACAATCACCGAGCGAGACTCCGATGCCTTTAACAAAAAAGCAACCCGGGAGAATCTTCTCAAAACACAAGGCGAGGAAGCGGTTCGCCGTATGGATGACGCCATTACTGCACACGACCGCGGTAAACATCCACCAATGCCGACAGCACCGCCACAACACGAAAACGGCTGCCCCGGCACACAGATGCGCATGGCAAGTAGCAATTCGCCTGCCGCAAAACCCACCGAAACATCGGCGTTAACCGGTGGACAGATGGTTCGATCCGACCTTGAGCATTGGCCAATCCAACTCCATCTTGTTCAGCCCACAGCGTCATTCTTCAACAACAAAGAACTAGTTGTGCTAAGCACCTGCGCCCCAATCGCCTCCGCAGATGTACACTGGCGGTTTATTCGCGGACGTAGTGTCGTTGTTGCATGCCCAAAACTGGATCAGACAGACCCGTACGTGAACAAACTCGCGGGCATTCTACGCAACACCACCATTCCAAAAGTGATTGTCGTCCGCATGGAAGTGCCGTGCTGTGGTGGTCTGTCTGTCACTGTTCAGGAAGCGCTGCGCCTCAGCGAACGCAGCGATCTTGTGGTGGAAGAAGTTACCGTGGGGCTAACGGGTGACATTCTGGGATCACATCTTCTCAGCGCCTAAGAAAAGGAGAAAAATACAATGAAGAACTATGACGCACTTAAAGGAATTCCAATTCCCGCAAAAGACGCTGTTGCCTATTCAGAGGGAGCCGTTGTCAGCAAAACGATTCTGGATGAGCCAGCAGGAACCTTAACGTTCTTTGCCTTCAGTGAGGGAGAAGGGCTGAGCGAACACACCGCACCCTATGATGCCACCGTCCACATTCTTGATGGTGAAGCCGAAATCATCATCGATGGAAAATCAATCGCAGTGAGTGAGGGGGAGCTCATCATCATGCCGGCCAACATTCGGCATGAATTGAGAGCGAAGCAACCCTTCAAAATGTTGCTAATCATGATTCGTGAAAAGAAAAACTAATTTGGCCCAACACTACCAGCATTCCTGTCACCAAGTGTTGCTAAAATTCTTATTGAAAACTTCGACATCAAGCCCTAAAAGGGAAAACGCCGACTACGCCGGCTTGCGGACATGGGTTTCAACCGCCTCGACAAACTCCTCTGACGAGAAAGGCTTCTGGAGAAAGCCCCACGCCCCCATGCGGATCTCGCTTCGGACGTAGTCCCTCGAAAATCCTGAGATCATAATGACTTTGGCTTTAGGATCGTGGTCCCGAACCGCCTGCAGTACACCCTTGCCATCTTTTTCTGGCATCAGCCAGTCAATGACTGAGAGGTCAATCGTTTCGGCATGCTGCTTGTGCAACCAAATGGCATCATCACAGCAAGTTGCCTGAATAACGCGGTGCCCACGCTGCTCAAGAGACTGCACCATCAGCATCAAGCGCCCGGGATTATCATCCACAACAAGCACCGTCAGTGGGCCCGCCAACGTTTTATCATCTTCAATAGTACGAGCTGTTGCCTTGGCCAAAAAGAGTCTTACACGAGTCCCTTTTCCGATGCGACTCCGAATGTCAATCCATCCGCCCCAACTCTGAGCCATGCTCTGCGCCACAGGCAGCCCCAGCCCAAAGGATTTCTGCGAATTCTTGGTTGTAAAGAAAGGTTCAAAGACTCGGGATATTTGCTCCTTCGACATTCCACTGCCCGTATCTTGAATCGACAACCCCACAAACGCACCCCCTACTGCATTTGGATTGCTTCGAGGTTTCGAGATGCGCCGTTCTACACAGGAAAGTGTCAACGTGCCCCCCTCAAGCATCGCATCAGAACCGTTACGGAATATATTCATCAACGTATCCAACAACTGACTCTGATTCGCCATTACAAACGGCATACGGCTTGACTTCTTGATTACCACATCCACACCTCGAGTCCGCAAACTCTGACCTACCAAATCACACGCTTTTTCAATAACGGCCAACAATGAAACCGACTCCACTTTCACCTGCTCGTGGGACTCGTTGACACGCACAACACTCAACAGTCGCTGGGTGAGATCACTGGCATGGCGTGACGCATCCAAAATCTTTCGGGCAGCATTATAGGGGCGCGTATTGGGAAGAAAACTGTCGGCAATGGATGCCGCGTAGCTGCTAATGACGCTCATGATGTTGGTGAAGTTGTTGCCAACTCCTTGTGCAACGATCCCAACCGCTTCGAGCCGCTCGTTTTCCAATGCAATGCGGCGGGCTCGCTTCTGTTCGGCAATATCGCGAACCATAACCATCACAGCTCGGGAGCCATGATAGTCAATAGCACTTGCACTTATGCCTACCTCCAAGCGACGGCCACGTCGCGTCGCCAAAGCCGCCTCAAAACGCTTGCGATCCGTTTCGCCGCTCATAATGCCTCGATAAACCGCCATGCTCGATTCCACAAACTCTGGATCCATGTGGTTCGCGAAATTATTGCCTACAACATCTTCAACATCAGATGAAAGCATCTCGGCCAACTGACTATTCACAAACTGGAATTTCTGGTCCTGTATGATACAAATGCCATCAAGCGAATATTCGACAAGATCATGATACTGGGTTTCTTTCTGCCTCAGGCTAGACGCAATGCGGGAACGCTCTCCAACTTCCACTTGCAACTGAGCGTTGGCAGCCTCAAGCTCCACCGTCCGCTCGGCAACAAGCTCTTCTAGGTGCTCCCGATGCTTTTTTAGCTCAGCAGCCACTTCCCGCCGTCGACGCATCGAAGCAATCGCTCGCTCGACAGCAATAGACAAACGTTCCATATCGTCTTTGGCTATAAAATGATCAGCCCCAGCACGCAAGATGGCTATCGCGGAGGCCTCATCCAACTTGCCAGAAAGAACAATAAGCGGAATATCAAATCGACTTTCGTTTAAAATCTGCAGCGCTTCATCCACACTAAAGGTAGGCAATATACAATCTGCAATCACGATGTCCCATGATTCGCGCTCAAGCGCATCGACATACGCTTTCCGATCCTCCACGCGTGTCACAACAGAAACCATGGCAGCTTCATCAAGCGCATGCTTCAAAAGAATCGCGTCGGACTCACAATCCTCAACGAGCAGTATTCGGTATAGATCACTCAAACGGCGACTCCAACAATATCTATCTGGGTGTATTATTGACTGCTGTGCATTCAGCAAGTCTTGAAAACTCATTGCCAAACCAATGGTGGAATCATACATCCAAATAGTTACAGGCACAAGGGCAAGAAAAAATACCTACTTGAAGTGTGGAGAGTAGACTGTAGACGGTAGGGAGTTGAGTGTAGAGTGTCACTTGCGCAGGGCCCCCGGCAGATCGCTAGAGGTCTCGGCAAAGGTGACGAAATAGTTTCGGCGAAGGAGAAAGCCTTGGCGAAGGATGGATCCGTGCGACAATTTCGCGGCCCAGAGCCTCACATCGCAGAAAGCTCAAGCAAGACACCTCTCTTGACTCATTCTACAACGTGTGTGACGCTCCTCGTATCGGGGTGATCTTAATGCAAACAAAGCAACGCCTAAAACTTATCGTCATTCATGGATGGGGTGGAACCTACGCAGATGCTATCAGGCAAATTGGAGATCTGCTAGACTTTGATTGTTACTGGGAAGACGGGGCTTTCTTTGTCCCCCGCCGTAGCGCAACCATGATTCGCCATCTTCTCAATGTCCAAGATCCAAATCCCCACATTCTGGCACTCCAGCAACTCACGCTGAGCCGCTTTCTGGCTTGCAACACAGCACCGCAAGAAACACCCTCAAGCACAACAAATGCCTATACGCGTTTTTCGGAATCCCGCTTGAGGCAAGATTTCGCCAATTTCGGCATTCCAATATCACCAGCCACACGCCTTAAACGCGCCGCCCAACTTCAAAGAACCGCCGCCGCGTCTCTGAAACCGATCATGAGCGTCATTCATGAACTTCAGGAAACCTGGGATAAGGATTGTATCTCTCAACAAACAGAAGATGAAGCCCGCCAAAGCATCGAAACCGGCTCGGCAGAAGCGCACCTCAACGAAAGCCTACTACCGCTACTGGAACTGCTCCGCGAAATGCACGAAACAGGAGGAGATCTCGACACCGTAGCAAGCGCAGCTCTCTATGCCTACTGGTTTACCCGCAAGGCTCAAGAGGAGGGTAAGAGCCTGAAATATGGCCGTGACTATGCCTTCGTCTTCATTAATTATCACGAACCTCTAACGCACCTGAAACAATATGCGCCTGCAGAACTGTATGCAGCGGACCTTCCCGTCGGCGCCTTTCCGGATCTGGAGAAAGACCTCCAATACCTCTTTGCGCACGACGTCCACACAGCACGCTACGAAGATCATCACCCCTATCTTGCAGACCGAGAGACACAGCTGAAGGCACTGGTTAAAGACGGCACACTCGGGTTTCTTGAGCTCTC
This sequence comes from uncultured Victivallales bacterium, assembly GCA_964576795.1. Taxonomy (GTDB): domain Bacteria; phylum Verrucomicrobiota; class Kiritimatiellia; order UBA8416; family UBA8416; genus JABGOW01. Next base: position 14,168 of record CAZNWT010000040.1, on the reverse strand, counting down.
CGGCCCCCTGCAAGGCACCGAGTTGGAACCGGGAGAATCAAAATGTGCCGCCGATATGGTTTATGCCAACACCGTTTCCGGAAAGCCCTGGGACTGCGACGGCGCTCGACGCCTGCGGGAGGCCGCCCATGGTGAGGATTTTGTAACCAACCGGACCCCGTTGGGAATTCTGCTAACCAATCTCATCAAAGGGGGAATTTGCAAAACAGAATTAGCGCAGCTTCTTGTCCAGAGTATGGCCAGCGATACTACCCAAGACATGCTTGAAAGACGCGGGTGGGCGTCACTCCCGGAACAGTGGCACAACGACCTTCAGGAAACTGCGGAAACGTTGATCGAGAACACAAACCGGATCACGCTGAAAACATCCGGAACACAGATTATCATCGCACTTGCCACCCATGCTCCGCCGGGAAAACCACGTCTACCAACCGGAAAGGCTGTTGAGTTCTTTGCCAGACGGTTTCCTGAAGCAGATTATATCTTTTATTGTTTTGGGGCATCCCTCATGGTTGCACGCCGCCTTAACCATGACGACACCGCCCTCAATCTAGGAGCCCTGATGCCCGCATTGGGAACCGCAGCCGACGGAGGGCATTCCGGGGCAGCGGTCTGCCGGCCGGATGCAAATCCACACTATCCAACACGCCTTATCGGGCGCGTGCGACCCGCTAACTTTCACAAGTTCTCGCGCTATCTTGCAACGCGCCTCTCGGCCAGCGGCCATAGCGTGCAATCCGTTGAAGATATCTCTGTTGCATCGCAGCAAAAATGGGCACGGGGACAGCAGAATGCAATTGTTGTTTTATTGCTAGCCCTTACTCTGGGAACCTTACTCGCGCTCGCATTCCCCTCATTTCGGAGGGAAAGCGTGCTGGAATCCAATCAGGACTTCTTCCCTCAAATTGGAGTCGATGCAAGCACATCATCCGAGAGGGAGAAAACACGATGATGGCCATACGAACCATCGGTTTATCACTGGGACTCATCGCGGGCATCTGTCTTGCATGCATAACCCACTGGACGCTATCTCCTTTTCTTCTGCTAGCCATTGGACTCTGCGCAGCGGCGGCGTTACTTTATGAAGTCGTGGAAGAGCAACGCTGGAGAGAGTGGCCAAGGTCATGGGTTCTCATCATTGCGTTCATCTGCTCCCTTCCTTTGGGATTCTGGCGAGCCTCCAGTCACCTACAGCCTCCGAGCGCCGGAAGTCTACACTATGCGCTTACGCAACTCTCAGATGGAGCCGAGGTAAACATCCGCGGCACCATATGTCGCGCCCCCGAACTTCGCAAACCGGGGCAACTTGATGTCCACCTTCGCGTCGATAGCATTCTAACCCGCCAGGAGGGTGATGCGACATGGCGCAAAGTAACCCCCAACAACGTTCTTGTACGCATCTATGCACGAAAATCAAATTCCCCTGCAACATGGGAAACGCTTAACGAACTCGCATCCCCGAAAAGCTATGGATACCGCATTGAATTGACGTCACGTTATAAGCCCATATCGGAAGCGAAAAATCCAGGGGAATTTGACTATCAAGCATTCTTGACACGCGACAACCTCGCGACACGACTCCGATGTCACGTGAGTCACACTGAAATATTAGAACGCTCGCGGGGTAACATCTTCATGGAAGCAGCTCTCCTCGCCAAAACCGATTTTTTAAAGACCTATAAACAAACCATCCGCAATCCAGCCAGCCGACTCGTCGCAGCAGCAACCCTGGGGACGCGACGGGCAGTGGAGAACGTCAAATACCATGGTCTTGATATTGCAAAGACGTTCCGACATGCAGGGGTTGGTCATGTCCTCGCAGTGTCTGGCCTCCATGTTAGCGTCGTGACGATATTGCTTTATTCACTATTTCGAATGGCAGGTGTTCGGGTTCGCGTCTTCGTGCCCGCTCTCATTCTGTTTCTCATCCTCTTTGCACTTCTGACAGGAGCTCGACCTTCGAGCATCCGAGCCGTCATTATGAATTCCGTGGTGTTAATAACACTGGCGTATTTCAAGTGCGGATTACGGCAGGCAACCGCAATTGGCTTGGCGTTATCGTCATTCCTGATTCTCCTGCGCACACCCATGGTTCTCTTCGCTCCCAGCTTTCTGCTCTCCTACGGGGCTGTGCTTTCCCTCGTGTTGCTCGCCCCCCCCATGGACAGATGGCTGTGTACATTCCGCGGCTTCTCGCTGTTGTTCTTTCTGGGTTGGTTTACGGTGGTGATGACGATTGCATCAGTGAAATTCCACCTGCTTATTGATCCTTATAATTGCATTGGGCTTCTGGGATTGCTTTGGCTCCTCACGCGACTGGGAAGCTTTATGAATCACCGCTGGCCACGATTCTGGGGCGTTGGGTTGGAGCGCATTCCCGCAGCACTGCGCATGTTCTTTGGCGCACAGCTTGCCATTCAAATCGGAATGATGGTTCCCATGTCAGCATGGTTCTTTGGGCAGTTCCCCGTTGCGGGTGTACTTGTAAATCTACTGGCGATTCCTGCCATTGGTCTCTTAGTTCAGCTGGGTATGCTCACAGGGCTTCTGGGATTGGTGCCAGCAGTGGGGCACGTCATTGCGCTCCCCTTTGGCGCGGCATCTACCATCATTGGCGAAGGATTTTTCCGGCTCGCGCATGCAGGGGCAACCACGTTCCCATTTCCCGCAACGCCCCGCCCTACCCCCACATGGATTGCTCTATATTACGGTGCCGTTGCTCTTATCATGTTACTTGATCTCTACCGCATCCCTCTGCTTGCCATCGTATACCGAAACTATCCTTCTGGTGGAATTGGCAAAAGAAGACGCCACTTGCTCTGGATGCTTCCTCTGCTTCTAACAGCCGTTCCCCTTTGGAATCTTCTGCCGGGGATTCCCACGTGTACAGGCATTCAATGTTTAGCCGCAGGGCGCAATCCCATCCTGACCATAACCACGTCCAACGGCAGCGCTGTTGTTGTCAATGCAGGAAATAAAATTGCAGGAGAACGATTGCTCTTTGATTCCCTGCGCACTCAGGGGGCATCCCGTATAAAAACGATTATCCTTTGTAGTGCGGATCCAAAGGCGGGAATAGAGGGGTGCGCCTCCTTGCTTCGTAAAATGCGCGTTGAGCAATGCCTGCTACCTGCGCTTTCCGAACCTAACCAAAGCTTTCTCGATGCCATTGGCGACACCTACCTCAGCAGCCAGGCAGAAGCGGGCGCGCGATGGGCTTTGCAGTATGAAACGGCTTTCTCCACGCTACACGAAGCACTTGTCGACAAGGGCATACCATACGAAACGATCCAAACTGGGATTATCGCCACCTGGAAGAATGGTGTGTTAAAGGCATTGCCTCGCTACACCGGAACTGCTAAACGCTTTGCCTCCAGCGCGCAGACACCCCTTCTTGATGCGACTTTTCACGACCTGCAGTGGCTCATCATTACCGACACCACATCAGCCGCAGTGAAACAAATCCTCGGCAGTGAGCGCCATTACGATGTGGTTGTCCTACCAGACCTAAACACGCGCAAAGACGCCCCTTGGTTGCTCAAGCATATTGCTCAGAGCACAACACCGCAGGTGCTCATCATCTCTGGAGAAAATGAGAATAGCGTGCTCAACATCGCTGCATTTACAAACGCTGCCCCAGAATGTGTCGTCTTGAGAACAGCCGATGTCGGCGCGGTTTCAGCAACCTTCGAGGGCCGAAACGCCACGCGACTTCAAACCCACCTAACCGATCAAGAACTGGTGCTTCGGCCGTTGTAGATCACGCCACCACGCGCCGCATACCCCTGCAGCACAGCCGCGGCTTCATCTCGGCACACATCCCGCACAACCGTAATGCCCCGTTCTTTCAAAGCATCCTGCCACAGTGGAGGCTTGGCTCCCTCGTCAAAACCAATGGCAACAGCATCTTCTCCGCGTGCTGCACACACCAGGCGAGACACACCAGACCATGGAACAGCACCCATACACATCGCACAAGGTTCTGTGCTACTGACGAGCTCAAGCGGGGAAAGCCCCTCCGCTCCGAGATCATGCGTGCCCATGATCTGCTGTGCAATCGTGATGGCCACAATCTCAGCATGCGCGGATGAACAACTTGCCGAGACCACAAGATTCACCCCTGGAGACACCAAGGTTTTTCGATCACAATCAAAAACAGCCGCGGCAAACGGACCGCCTGTGCCGTGATCCACATTTGCAGAAGCAAGTGCAATGACAAAGCGTGCACGATCCTCAGGGGTCGCAAAGGGGCTTTTCCATTCTTCACAAAAAACACTTACCCAGCCGGGCAGTCGCACATGAATGTCAGGAAACATAACCCTTTCTCCTCTGCGTATTATGCAAATCACCTGTGGGGTGAAGGAACTCCACCTTCAAATTACCACTCTGGAGGTGGGACGCCCTCGTCCCGCTCTTTCTTATTCTAAATTTCGTTTCCGACATTGCCCCACCACAGCGTGGCCATGAAAGGGTGCACGAACCCTTACCATCTCGCCATCTCCCGGATCCAACACCAACACCGTTAATCCCTGTTTTAACGTTCCCAGAAAATGGGCCGATGGGTTGTCGGCATAAAAAGCAACCGGGTGAGTCAATTTTATCGCCCGCCCCTCCTCCTTCTCTGCGAGAACAGGAACATCCTCAACATGTTGGGTTTCGGCGGCCCAGGATCCTTTGCCCCCTTTTTTTGCTTTTTTTTCAAGCTTCTGCAGTTTCTTACGATAGTCCCACCGCGACGTTCCATCAGGAAGGTCAGGAAGATATCCATACGCACGACCAAGCCCCTCCCGCACCAACGCCTCGCAAAGGAACTCCCCTTTCACCTCTACCATAGCAAAATTGCGTTTCATGGAACTGTTTCCACGGGCATCTTTGTACTGCGTGTAGATCGTAAACCCATCCTTCAGGGCCGCCATGGAAAACACTTTTGCAGCTTTCCCATACCGCAGTACATCGTCTTCAGATATGCCCCACCACAACGCCTGTTCCTTATTCCGATGTGGAAAGGCTCGACTTGTTTCAGGGGCATCAACAAAACAGATTCTGAAGAAGATGTGGTCTTCGCCATGCCGAACGTGGAAACTGTCCCCGTCGTTTGAGGCGTTTGGAATGATCTGGCAGTTTCGAAGCACATGCCACTCCAGCTTCTCAACCGCCAAGCCCCTGCTGGACATCAAAAGGGCACAGATCAATATGGCAACTCGACAAAAAATATTCATGGGAAAGTCTAGCACGCCTACCCAAGGCGGACAACGATTACGATTAGAGTACAGCGACGAAGAATCGCCGTGTAGGGCGGAGGGCAGCTACCCCCCCCCCCGCGGCGCGACTCCGCCGGATTCTCCTTTGCTCTTCAAGCTTCGGTGCACAAGTCATACAAGGGTGAAACTTGATTCATAAAAAGTAGGCACACCTTCCCGACGGTTCCTGATCGAGATTCCCAACTCCAAGGTATAGCCCCAGATTGCGTCTGGACTTCCGGGGCGAGGGCGCCCCAGCTCCATTATTGCAAAACAGGCCAATTTAGAAATAATGGAGGTGGCCCGCCTCCGGGCCGCAAGTTTCCGGGCCTTCAGCCCGGCCCGCCTGACGGCGGGCGGGAATACGTCATGCAATGACGCACTACAACAAATATCGCAGTCGCAAGTAACCATCCATAGGGTACGCCCCACCGTCCACCCTCTACTCCCCACGCTCCACGCCACCACGTTGCTTACGCTCTTTTGCCCAAATCAGCCAGATGCACACCTCATAGAGTATAGTGAGCGGTGCCGCCATGAGAATCATGGTGAAGGGATCAGAGGGAGTCATAAACATTGCCAACACCAGCAAACCCACAATTACATGACGGCGTTTATCTGAAAGTTGTTTGAAAGAAACCAGCCCCATGTTAGCCAAGACCAGAAGCACCACCGGAAGTTGAAAAGCGAGACCAAACGCGATCAATAGCTTTAGCACAAAGATCACGTACCCTTGCGTCTCCCAAAACACTGCCGGGGTTCCCATCCATATTTCAATGCGGGACATCATCTGAAGTGCGATGGGCACAGTCCATTGATACCCCATCCACACTCCGGTGGCAAAGAGCCCCACAGAGAACCCCGCCCCATGCAGAGTCGCGCGCTTTTCTCGCTGCGTCAGCCCCGGGAAGACAAACCGCGCAATCGTCAGAACCACAAAAGGTAGACTCATCAAAAGGCCCGACCAGAGGACAACCCGCATGGCAATGGCAACGCCACCGCCCACTTGAGTCACTTGTAGCGCCACAACCTCATCAAGCCCTGCCCGAAAATAGGGAACCTTAATCCAGTAAAGAATCGTTGGGGCCAACGGAATTGCAATCAGCATGCCAAGCGCAATAAAACCCGCAACCCATAACGCCGTTTTTCGGAGATCATCCAAATGTTCCACAAACGGTTTGGCATGTCCATCGTGTTGCTCACCGCTCAAGGTCATCGCCACCCTCATTCTTTTCATCCGCGAATGGAATCGACGCATCCTGATCACAATCATCGTAGATCGCAGCGTCATGGTCGGAGCCTTGCTTCTCAACATCCGAGTCAAGCGTTTCGGTTTCTGCATCCAACGTCTGCACGGCCTCAGAGTCATTCACAGGCATATCTATAGACAGGATTTGATCTTTGAATTCCTCAGAGGCGCGACGAAGTTCGCTCAGAACCTTACCTATTGTCTTGGCAATCTCAGGGAGACGACGAGGGCCGAACATCACAAGGACAGCCAGAAAAATAACGAGAAGTTCCAAGGCCCCCGGTGAGCCTGCAAGGAACGCTAGCAAGAGAGATACACTCATAGCCGATGTCATCGATTAATGCCCACAGAGATGAGACACCTCCGTTATCGGTAGAGTTCAAACTCTCCGCGGCGATTCTGACGCCAAGCACTTTCACGATGCCCGAGATCAAGGGGTTGTTCTTCGCCAAAGCTGCGGGTAAGCACGCGATTCCCAGCAACCCCTAATGATATCAGATAGGCACGGATAGCAAGTGCGCGATGCTCGCTCAAAGAGAGGTTGTACTCGCGGCTTCCACGCTCATCACAATGTCCATCAATATAGACCGTTACATCGTGATTTCGATTCATATAGTCAGCAATCGCCTCAATCTTTCCGCGTTCAGAATCAGCAATTTGAAAACTATCATAAAGAAAGGCTACACTATCAAAGGCCACATCTGCAACGGGCTCACCAGGCAAACCGTCGGCGCGAGGCCCTAGCGGAAACTCCCCTCCTCCATCCACTCCCAAAGGAATCAAAACGTCGCCATCAGCACCAAGAAGCTCTTCATCAACAGAGGTGCAACCAGAGGACCCGATCAATAGACAACAAACCACCACACCGAATACTGCACTTACAATTGTTTTTTTCATGAACATCTCCTTTAGGGAATTGTTGAAAGCATTAGAAAAGGATTCGAAAAATTTCGCGTTTTCGCCCTAATTGATTCTATCTTGGAGCCCAGGAAGGTGAATACCAATCCCCTTGAAACTGGGTTAAACGTACTTCAGCATCTCCAGAGGTGTCAAGGACATACACATCCGATCGGTATCCCTGAGTACGCGTATAAACGATATGCCGACCATCAGGAGCCCATGAGGGACTTTCATGGTCAACGGGCTCCTCTGTCACAGACGTATCGCCCCGCGTGTTGGGATCATATACGCAAATCTGATAGCGCCCTTGCCGCCGACTGCTATAGGCAATGCGACCATCCGGGCCCCAGTCTGGTGAAACATTTTCGTTTCCACGGAATGTAATCCGCTGCGCCTTTCCACCACCACTGCTAATCACATAAACCTGTGGCGATCCGGTCGAATCGGACACAAAAGCAATCTGCCGTCCATCGGGTGACCACGAGGGGCTTGCCTCTGCCGCAAACTTCGTTTTTGTCAAACGCGTCAACTTTTTTGAGCGAAGCTGAAGTACATATAACTCCGGATTTCCATCCTTAGAAAGCGCCAACGCCAGCAATTTCCCGTCAGGCGAGGCGTCTGCTCCAGCATTGATCCCAGGATACGAGGCAACCCGCGACCGCTGACCCGTGGCAAGCTGTACTTGGTAAACATCCGGAAACCCTCGATGAAACGATGTATAAAATAGGTTGTCTGCCCTTGGACTCCATGTGGGAGAAAGGCATGGGGTCCCATCACGCGTCAACTGAACCATGTCGGCTCCATCAGCCCCGCACACAAAGAGATCCTTTTTTCCAGATTTCGAGCCCACCAATACAATTTTTGAAGAGGCAATGCCCGGCACCTTCTTGACCGCCTCGACAATAGCGTCTGCCACCATATGTGCTAACTGTCTGGATGCGGTTGGCGTTTCAGTGAAAACGCGGGACAGATAACGGCCTCCCGTAGCGCCATTTTTAACATCGCACACTGCGGAAAGCCGCCCACCGGATTGCGTGCACGAGCCCTCCACCAATACGGTCGCAGCCGTACGATCCACGACATTGAACCAACCAGAGCGTGTCAGGTCGCGTTCAAGAACATCATAAAAGAGTCGCTCGGCGGCGCCTCCCCCCGGACACATTCCTTTCAACGAGATGGTGACCTTTCCACTGCCCCCTTCACCAACGATGACAATATCAGAGCCAGACGCACCGCGTCCGCCAGCAAGCAACAAGGCTAAAATCGAAGCACAGAGAATAGGAAACCGTTTCATTTGTAAAACATATACGGGTGATGACGTCAGACACAACAGGAAACTGAAAAATCGACCGTAAATGACAATGGCTCAGCCTATATTGGGGAGATGGGATGCGAATTACAAAGAGGAAATGACCTTGAAACAGACGCGCCTTCAGGTGGCGCCAGCATTGATTTTTAACGTTTCCGTTTAATAACGCTTGTCTGTTTTCCGGGGGACCACATCACACGTTTCCATGTACCAGCGCAACATGCGCTCCTTGAGCCCGACCAACACGCCCTCATATGCTGGGTCGACTATTACGTTTGTCTCTTCGAGTGGGTCGGAGACTAGATCATAGAGTTCATCCTGCTCGTAAAGCCGTTGTACATATTTGTGCGTCTTCGTCCTGCACATGGCGGCCTTGGTATGATAGGGGGCTTCATCTGTAATCTGAAGACTAATGCGGGGGGTGTAGAGTCCGATCGATTCTGCCCCGTCTTTAGCGGAAACACTCTCCAATTCCATCGCCTGACGCTCGCCGTACAAACGGCCTCCTTCACAGAAAGCCGCATCGCGATGCTCATCTTTTTCACCTGACAGGACAGGCAGCAGGCTTTTTCCGAAATAATCGTAACCGGGGTCAATGCCTGTCAGATCATATACCGTTGCTGAAAAATCTACCAATTCCACAAGAGCATCGCTGACACGCGGCCTGACGGGCACCCGTTTGGGTGGCTTGATAATGAATGGCACCCGCGCCAGGCAGTCCTCCATCGTGTTCTGCGTTTTCTCAACAATACCGTAGTCACCGGTGTAGTCGCCATGATCGGAAAAGAGGAATACGGCCGAATCATCATACATATCCGACTCTTTCAGGGCATTAGTAAGCAGCCCAAACTGATAGTCCAAACGTGCACACATCCCATAGTAGGTAGCCCGAAGCTCATTCCAACGATCTTCTGTCCAGGCATCCAGTCCTTGATTCTCGCAGATTCCCTTGAGGATAGAGGATTTGCCCTCCCATCCCTCGGGATGTTGCGCTCGCCGAGGAAGCGCATCGCGGTCAGTCATGCTATACCACGGCTCCTCTACGCAGTAGGGTGGATGGGGGTATTGCAAGGGAAGATAGACGCAGAGCGGTTTGTCACCGTCGTAGCTGTGAATGAAGTCCAAAGCACCGAGAACCATGGCCCAATCATCGTCACAATACAGTTTGTCATTTTTCTTATCCAGCCTGCCCTTGAAAAAGCTAAAGAAGGTGTCGTCATCCCTCTGGCCACGCCACGCTAAGTCACCACCGTGGTTGCCTTCGCGAGGAGAATAATTCCAGCGTTGATAGTCATCTGTTGTAGGATGAAAACGAACGTCACAGTACTGATCCACGTTATCCTGTCCGGGCGTCAGATCGTTTTTGCCCCCCCACCAGACAAAGTACCCGTTCTCTTTCAGAATCTTGAGTAGATTCGGTTCTCCATGCTCGGGGTGCAGCATGTGGTACATGGTTCTATGTCCCCGAACGTGCGGGTACCAACCGGTCATGAAACTGCAACGGCTTGGCGTGCAAACGGTATTTTGACAAAACGCAGAAGAAAATGAAACGGCATCTTGCTCGACAAGACGGTCGAGATTCGGAGTCACGGCGGCGGGGTTCCCCATGTGACCCAGCACATCCCCCCGCCACTGGTCAGGATTGAATATTATGATATGAGGTTTCTTGATCATTCGACCTTAAACGACACGGTCACCGAGGCGTGGTGGCGAATGAAGTCGGATGTCAAACCGTGAATTCGCTGAATACTGTTGGCAATCTGAAGAACCGACGCATCCAAAGCCGCACTTCCCGACTGTCCCTCAAGCTCGCAGCTTCGGACACGGCCATCGGGATCAAAAGAGACGCGCAAAACAGCAACCGCATCGCCAACAGCCTCTGACGACGGTTGAACCCATGCGGTATAAAGCGTTTGTTGAATCAGGGCTAGACAGCGGGAATCTTCATCCGGGATAGAGGTATAATCCCCTGCTTTTGCACCTTCTGCGAGAAGCTTGCGAATCTCTGCCTCGCTTAAGGTCTTTTGAGGGGGGGGCTTGGGATCGCCAGACCGAGAAACCTTTCTGCGGCTAATCTCAATCGGTTTGCGAGGCTTTGGTTTTGGGGCAGGCTTTGCCACCGGTGTCGGCTCCGGAACCGGGGCTGCGATCGGTTCAGGGATAGGCGTGGCCACCGGTTCAGGCTCCGGGATACCCGGAAACACCTCGCTGACATCGGACATGAGTGGCGTCGCATCGACCACAAACTCAATGGGAGAGATGATCTCCGGCTTCGGTTCAAACAACTGCTTAACCCCACTGTGAAAGAAAAGCACAGCAACCAACCCAATATGCACCCCTGCCACGACTTTGAATGTTTTTGATGGCTGACTCATGCAACTCCCATTAAGGTCAATTTGCCCCGCAGCCCCGCAGCTTGTCAAGGCGATTACCCTGATTGTCGGGGCGAACGCATCTAATTCTTGCTGAATCAGTGAGTTGTGCTCGGTTTGCAAGATGTACAGGGCGGGCTGCGCACGCCCTGCAGCGGGTGCGCAGCCCTCGCTGTACTTGTGGCCACATACTGCCTGAAGATTGCCCTGCTCATCAAGCGTCAACACTTGACATCGCGGGCCATTGCTACGACGATAATTCGTAAGCCGGTCTGGGAAGCAAAATGCAGGTGGGGCGGTCGCCCCACACGAATGAACAAGATGGAAGTGGGGCGCCCCCGCCCCGCACACTAAAGCGCAAACAAGGATGCCCAATCATGTCGAGTACGTTTGGAACTCTCTTTAAGATTACAACCTTTGGCGAATCACACTGCAAAGGCATTGGCGTCATTGTTGACGGCGTCCCGCCCGGTATGGAGCTGAGCGAGTCCGACGTACAGCCACAACTTGACCGCCGCCGACCAGGGCAAAGCGACCTGACAACACCCCGCAATGAAGCCGATCAGGTTACAATTCAATCTGGAACCGAGTTTGGAAATACGCTCGGCACCCCCATCTCAATGTTTGTTGCCAACAAAGATCAGCGCCCTGTGGATTACGGCGAAATGTCCAACATTCCGCGCCCCTCGCATGCCGACTATACCTACATGATGAAGTATGGCATCAAGGCCTCTAGCGGAGGCGGACGCTCAAGCGCTCGCGAAACGATTGGCCGCGTTGCCGCAGGAAGCATTGCCGAGAAATTTCTGCACGAGAAGTATGGCGTTGAAATTGTGGCGTGGGTGAGTTCCGTGGGTGACGTTGAGGCGGGCCCCATTGACATCAACACCATCACACGCAAAGCCGTCGATGTTTCGCCCGTACGCTGTCCAGACGCACCCACAGCAGATCTGATGATGAAATGCATCGAAACGGTGCGTGATGCTTCTGACTCAACCGGCGGAACCGTCTATTGCGTATGCCGCGGCATTCCGGCTGGTTGGGGAGAACCTGTGTTCGACAAACTCGAAGCCATGCTGGCACATGCCATGCTCTCCATTCCCGCAACCAAGGGGTTTGAGATTGGATCCGGGTTTGGCGGAACGGCTCTGAAAGGATCCGAGCACAACGATCCCTTTGTTCAGAAAGAAGGCGCGCTGGGAACAACAATCAATCACAGTGGTGGGATACAGGGTGGCATCAGTAATGGCGAACCGATTGTATTCAAAATAGCCTTCAAACCACCCGCCACCATTGGGCAGACACAAGAAACCACTGATTTTCATGGCACCCCAATAACACTGGAAGCCAAAGGACGCCACGACCCCTGTGTGGTGCCACGGGCCGTACCCATTGTAGAAGCCATGGCTGCGCTAGTGCTAGCCGATGCCGCCCTACAGCAAGAATCCCGCACTGCAGTAATGGGCTAATCACAAAAGGGAGAATAGGGACAGGTCAGTTATGATGTAGGCGGGCTTGCTCTGGGAATTGGGCTGGTATCCTGTCACAAAACCCGAAGGAGAATGGGGATTCGGAAGAACGTGGCGCACTTCCGTCGGAAGATGGCCGGATAGCGGAGAAATTGGCGTTACTTGGCAGTATGCGGGCGCACCGCGACGGTGGCAGCGGTGCTGCGATCGTCAAAAGTTAGCCAGAGGTGGGTTCTAACGTGATGAGGCGGTAACGGGCACGAGCTGTAGACGCCTTGCAGTGAAGAGATCGTCCCCTGACTGCCTTCCACCAGAATGCTTTTGAATCTTTCTTCCCATAGCGTGCCTTTACGCCCATGCCTAGTGTTGAATGACTGGGTGAAACGCTGCTTGACGCTCTTCATGTAGGCCGACAGATCATACATCCGTTTAATATAAGGTGCTTTGAGTTCATCGGCAGCTTCGTTCTGTCCCTCTGCACGAAGCGAGACGATCTCGCGACTCACTCTGCCGGCATACTTCTGACCGTACAAGGCGGTTAGTCGGCGGGAAAATTCGAAATCATCTACTGGCTGGCGTTCTGGAACATGTAGAAGTAAATGGAAATGGTTATCTAGAATTGTGTGCGTCAACACGTCCACGCCACTGAACGCCGCTGCGTTGCGCATGAGCTGCCGGAATCTTTCTTTCTCCTTGTCGTCCAACACCATACGCCTGTCTACAACCCGTGACATGGAGTGATAGAATCCCTCACCAGACTCTTTGATCCGTGGTATCCTCATGTGCTGCTCCTCTTGCTTCAGGTAAGAGCACCGATTGCCCTCCCTACACATGTAGAAGGAGCCATCCCCCGAAAATTCCGAAAGTAGTTTGAGCTTTCTTCTCAGATGACCTGTCCCTATTCTCTCCCTATTCTCTCCCCTATTCTCTCTCACCAAAACGTTCGCCAAAAGATGATTGACGACCCTATCTCGATTACGTACGGTATCACGTACGAACAGGAGGTGTTTCCAATGACAAGCATGACAGCTACGCAGGCCCGCACGCAGCTCTACAGTCTGCTGGACGATGTGGCCAATTCTCACGAGCCGATTCAGATTGCCGGCAAGCGGCATTCTGCAGTCCTCGTTTCCGAAGACGACTGGAGAGCCATCCAGGAGACGCTCTACCTGACAGGTATCCCCAGTATGAGAGAGTCAATTCGAAAAGGTCTAAAGATCCCCGTCGAGAAGTGCTCAAAGGAACTCGACTGGTGAGTTGGTCGCTTATCTACACAACGCAGGCCAAGCGTGATGCAAAGAAACTATCCCGCTCGGGGCTGAAGCCTCAAGCGGAGAAACTATTAGTACTTCTCGCCAAGAACCCGTATCAGACACCCCCGCCCTTTGAAAGGCTTGTGGGCGATCTTTCCGGTGCATGCTCTCGTCGGATCAATATTCAGCATCGCATTGTCTACCAGATTCTGGATGACATCAAAACGGTGAAGATCATCCGATTGTGAACGCACTACGAATAGGACTGGCGGACATCCGGCTGGACAACTATTTCAAACCGCGCGGATGCTGTTTGAAAAGTGGTAACCGTTCACGGGATCCAGTTCGACCTATGAACAAGCTCAGATTGTTCGAG
>CAZNWT010000039.1:0-36961 GCA_964576795.1 uncultured Victivallales bacterium | reverse complement strand
TCATGTCCGAAGCCCCTCCCGCAACTCGAAGATTTCCTAATTTGGAACCGCTGTCAAAGAGGAAACGGATTGTAAGAACAATTCAATAATCTGCGCCTGCCTGTGCGTGTGGACGACGTTTCCCGAAAGATGGTAGATCGTAAATAGGTGGATGCAAATGAACAGGTTGAAACAAACAGTACTGCTAATCCTTGGGTTCCTGCTGATGGAGACGACCCACGCCGCCGTCAATACGACCACCGGCTCAGGTAACTGGGGTGATGCCATCTGGAGTGCCGGTGTTCCTGCCAGTGATGACGATGTCACAATCCAGACCGGTCACACCGTCACCATCACCGACACTAACACGCATTATGTCGGCTCACTCACCATCCAGTCCAACGCTGTTTTGACCCACTCTGCCAATGGTGCCACGGTACTGTACAAGATCATCCTCAACGTGGCGACGAACCTGATTATCGACGCAGGCGGCAAGATCGACATAACCGGTAAGGGTTACCCGGCCATGCAGGGCCTGGGCTATTCCACTGACCAGCGCCCGGGTTCGTACGGTGGCACAGGATATGGCCAGGCAGCGCCGACATATGGCTCGGTAACGGCTCCTGTGGACATGGGAAGCGGCGGCAGGCATGGTCCCGGAGGCGGGATTCTCAGGCTGCACGTGACTGGTAACTTCGTGCTGGATGGAACCATCGAAAGTCACGGACAAGCCGTGGAGACAACTTCCAATCCAGGCGCCGGTGGAAGTGTCTACATCACTGCCGGAGGTATCAGCGGGAGCGGAACGAACAGCGTAAGTGGAGGAATCACGAGCGCGAATGGATCGGGTGGCGGGCGAATCACCGTCATCCTGACCAATTCCGCGGATTGGGGAAATGTCGTAATGCAGGCTTACGGCGGCGGCGTTGGCAGCAGCCAAGGCGGTGCGGGTACCGTGTACCTCAAAGACACGAACAGTCCATACGGCCGCCTGATTATCGATAACAACAGTGGGACCACTGCTGAAAAATGTCTGATCTCATCTCTTGTCACCGACAGGGAGGTGGGTGATGTAGACCTCCGTAACGGCGGCAAGTTTCAGATTGCAAGCAATCAGGCTCTGTCCGTTTACGGGAACTGGATCAACGGTGCGTCATTCGTTGCCGGTTCTGGAAGTACTTTGTTCCTGGCGGGGACCAACGCGGCGACGATCTACGGCGACAGCACATTCGATCACCTGGAATGTACTACGCCCGGCAAGACAGTTTACTTTGAGGCCGGACGCACCAACCAGATGGCCGGCGGATTGAGTCTTGCCAGTACCAACGGCAACTTGATTGTTCTGCGATCGACTGTTACGGACAGCCTCTGGTACTTTACTCTCCAACCCGGAAAAGAGCAGTCCGTGTCCTATGTGAACGTCCGTGACTCGAATGCGTCCGGTGGCGATGCAATCTTGGCTGGTGATTCATCGAACGTGGCCAACAATGTCAATTGGAATTTTGACGGACCCGTGATCGTCACCTGGATGGGTACAACAGATACGGACTGGGCCAACACAAATAACTGGGATCTGCTGCGCCTGCCCAACTACATCGACACAGTGGTGATACAGGACACGGCCAACGATCCGGTTCTGGATGTCGACCGTGAAATTGCCGTGCTCACTGTCCAGACAGACGCAGTTCTATACCTGAGCGGAAAGAATCTGACTGTTAATGGCGATGTTCTCTGTCCGGGCAACATCACGGCTTCGGGATCGGAAACGATCACCTTGAAGGGCAACGTCAATCTTACCGACGGCACGTTCACTCAGGCTGCATCCCAAATTATAATTGGTGGGACAGCCACACAGTCGGTCACACTGGTGGCTAACTCAGTGTATGATTTACTGATCAATAACGCGTCTGCCGCAGTCAGTATGGAAGACTCTTTCACCGCGCATGACATAGAGATAAGCGGCACAACGGCTGCGTTGGTTCTTAAGGGAGCGATCACGCTGAATGATCTGCTGGTCAACAATCCGTCAGGCACGGTGAATTTTCAGAGCGGTCTTACGGCCAACGATATCACCATCAACGGCAACACCGATACACTCACGTTCGGCGCGGCAATCTCGGCTCGCGATATTGTCATAACCAACACATCCAACACCGTGGAACTCCAGTCCGTCGCTGCGAGGATTCTGAGATGCGAGGCCACGGGGCCAACGCTGAAGTTTCAGGCCGGGCAGGACTTTACTCTGACAAATCTTCTTCTGCGCGGCGAGTCGGCAAGTCCCATCCTGCTGCGAAGCTCGTCCGACTCGTCACAGTGGAAGCTGAATGTGTTCGGTTGGCATGGGGTGCGGTACGTGGATGTGAGGGACAGTGATGCCACTGGCGGGAACAAAATATATGCCATAGATTCTGTTGACAGTACCAGTAACACGAACTGGGATTTTGGGACGTGGTATGTATGGAATGGGACGGCATCCTCGGTCTTTCTGGACAACGGCAACTGGACCAACGGGACGGCACCTGGCTCTGGTGACGCGGTGTTAATCGATGGGAATGGCGCTAACGCGCCTAAGATTGCAGTTGAGACGAGTGTCAGGAAACTGCTGCTGGGCCCGGGGGCTGTCTCGCAGTTGACAGTCAACACTAACTTCACCGTTGTGGAAGATATGCTTGTGTGCTCGTATGGCACGGTCACTCATGACTATCCGGGGGCGGCCGGCAACAGCGTCACCCTCACGATCGGCGGTAACCTGACTGTAGACACTGGAGGAAAGATCGACGTAACCGGCAAGGGTTACCCGGCCTTGCAGGGCCCGGGCTATTCCACGGACCAGCGGCCGGGCTCGCATGGCGGCAGGGGCTTCGGCCAGGCGGCGGGCACATATGGGGCCGTTGTGACTCCCGTGACGCATGGTAGTGGAGGACGCCACGGGCCGGGTGGCGGTGTAGTGACGCTGAGCGTTGTCGGCACAACACGGATTGATGGTGTGATAAGAAGTCATGGAAAAGCCGTGGAGACAACTTCCAATCCGGGCGCCGGTGGCAGCATACGCATTTCTTCCGGACAGTTGTGCGGAGAGGGCGACATTGACGCCGATGGCGGGACGACGACGGGGAACGGCTCCGGCGGCGGCCGTATTGCAGTGATCCTCGGAAACGGTACGGACACCGGCGATGTCTCAATACATGCCTTCGGTGGCCGTGCAGGCAGTGTCAATGTGGGCGGTGCCGGGACTGTGTACCTGAAGTTTGCCGGAGAAAGGGCGGGTCGGGTCTTTATTGACAACGGCAATCCTGCCAGTGCTGCGACGACTGACTTCCCTCCGACAACGAATGGAGTGCCGCAGGAACTGGCAAATGCAACCCTCATCATTACAAACACCACAGCCGTCGGTCTTGTCGGCGACGAATGGGTCGGCAATATCCTAATCTACACCAACGCATCCATGACCCTGAGCAGCTACTATTTGCATGTGGATTCGATAGAGCACAGCCTGGAAGATTTGACAGACAAGCATCCGGACGCCTCCACCAACCGCGTGGACTACTACGAACAGATTCTGTGGGAGGGTGATCCGGCGGGGACGATATTCATGATTCGGTAGGAATGCGCTACGCCCGGCAGGATCAGCGAGGTGGAAGAGTGCGAGTAAGATTCGCGAATGTGCGCAACTGCCCGCGTACTTCAACACGTACTCGTACACGCAAATCTCTGCCGCAGGCTCCATCGCGATCCCTTTGCTTTTCGAATTCAAGCCCCCGTAACGTACTTTCCGAGATGCAGGTTGACCTGCTCGGCAAGTTCCTCATTTGAAATGGCGGTAATGCGCCCCTCCTTCTCATACTGATCCGCGACCCAACGAGCGATTTTGTGGACCTTGATCTTGGTGAGACGGTCGTCACCTTCCCGTCCGAGGTACTTGTTGACCCAGAGCACGATGCCATCCACGCCCGACTTGTCAGTAATGGCCACCTCGGGAGGGCGATTCAGCAGAGTGGTCGTGTCGAAGATGTTGTAGATACGCTCGTCTCGACGCAACCCATCCGCATGAATCCCAGCTCGTGTCGTGGTGCAGTCCTCACCCACGAAGGGGTAGTTCGGCGAAACAGTTGCCCCAATCTCATTGCGAAAATAGTCTGCAATTTCGGTAATCACTGGCAGGTTCACGCCGTTCAGATCGCCTTTCAACCCCACGTATTCAATCATGGCCCCTTCCAGCGGCGGATTGCCAGTGCGTTCACCGAACCCGAGTAGTGACGTGTTAACCGCATTCAGCCCGTACAGCCAGCAGCTCGCCCCGTTTATGTGAACCTTGTGGAAGTCGTTATGACCATGCCACTCCAGGTTCCCGGCCGGAACGCCCGCGTCGTGCATCATCCGGTAAACAAGCTTTGGGATGCTACGCGGAAGCGATGCGCCGGGATAGGTAATGCCGTAGCCCATCGTGTCACAGAGCCGGATCTTGACTTTCATGTCTTCGGGCAAGGACTCAGAGAGCTGCATTAGCTTCTGCACGAAGGGCACCACGAATCCGTCAATATCGGCGCGGGTGACGTCCTCGAGGTGACAACGCGGGCGCACACCGGCTTCGATGGCTGCCTCCACGACACTAACATAGGCATCGAATGCTTCGCGACGGGTCTGACGTGCCTTATGGAATATGTGGTAATCGGAGCATGAGGTCAGCATACCCGTTTCCTTGAGTCCCATCTCCTTTACGATACGAAAATCCCCCGCGTCGGCACGTATCCATCCGGTAATTTCGGGATAGGTGTGCCCCAACTCGCGGCACTTCTCGATGGCCTCGCGATCCTTGCGCGTATAGAGGAAGAACTCGCTCTGCCGAATCATGCCGTTGGGCCCGCCCAGGCGAGACATCATGTCATACAGCGCAACAATCTGCTCGACCGTGTACGGTGGCCGGGCCTGTTGTCCATCACGAAACGTGGTGTCGGTCAGATGGATGTCTTCCATCAGCACGCGCGCCGGATCAAAGACCACCGTCTCCCCGTCAATCTCCTCTGTGATCGTTCCGTCAAACGATATCCGTGGAACCGTATCGTACGGAAATATATTCTCTAACAGATTCGGCTCCGCTACATCGACTAGCTCATTAATCATCCAAACTCCAAACTCCGGCCTCTACGCAGACAGGCATTTCTCAATGTAGCAAACTGCGTCACCCACCGTTTGGACGGCAAACGCTTCATCCTCATCCATCTCGATGTCAAACACCTCTTCAAACGCCGCCACCAGCTCAACGCTCTGCAACGACTCCGCCCCCAGGTCCGCCGTAAAGCGCGACTCCGGCGTAATCGTGCCCGGATCAATTTTCAGGACATCTACAACCACATCCCTGACCCGTTGGGAAATTGAAGATTCATTCTCTTCAGCCCCTTCACACTTGTCTGTATCTTCTTTCTTCATGACATCAGTTCCAATTCCCGCAGCTCAGCCGCGTTCCCAATTTTAATCTTCACTTTTTAATTTTCAATTTGTCAACTCCGCCCACGCACAAATACCCAATCTCCGCCGTGCAGTTCGCCAGCTTGTTCTTCTTCGCCATCGGTTTCCCGACTTCCAACTCAAGGATGTGTTCCCCTGGGGCCATACCATGTTTCAGCATAAAGAACTTGCCAAACTCCATGCCGAAATGTGTAAAGGGGCCAGCAATGTCTCTGCCATCCAGCTTGGCTATAAGCTTCAGTCCATTGCAATGCACCATGCACATTGCACCAATCGCCGTCCCCGTGAAGGTGAAGGTCAGTTTGTCGCCAGTCTGCCCCACCAACAGGTTGTCCATGTACCATGGTACTAGGGCCGTATCCTTCTTCACCCACGATCCCTCCAATTCAATGGCCTTGTTGCGTTTAGCGGGGTCCACCAGCTTCGTGAACTGGAATTCGTCCGACACCATGGGTGCCGGCAACGACGAACCGGAAACCGCAGTGGGATTCAGTTCATCGCGCTTCCATTGATCCTCGAACCACTCGCGCAGACACTCGAACCAGAGCCTATTACCGTAGTTGTTCAAGTGACAATGGTCGACGGTCTCAAACACGATTGAGACATCGTCCCAAGTCTGCCCACGCTCCTCAAGAACGCGATGCATGTAGCCTTGGATATCGATGAACGGTAAGCCGTAGTAGTCGGCAATCTCCCGGTGGAGGGAGTCATCAAGAATACCCCCTTCGGGGTTAATGTAACCGGGGCGCATCGCAGCACCCACAATCACCACATCGGGATGAGTTGAGCAGGACTTGATCTGGCGAACGATGCCCTCCATCCCCTTCTTGACCAGTGCCTTGTCCTGAGCGGGATTATCGTTCACACAGAACTCCACAAAGGCCAGCACAGGCATGTACGGCTTCACGTTGCGCTCCACTGTAAAAACGGCACCGTAGGACTCCATCGCGCCAACCCCCGCCATCACCTCCATCGGCTGACAGTGATAGACAGGGTGGAAGCGCTCATAGATATAGCGACTGAACAGGCGGCGCCAAGAGGTCACTGCGGAGTTCCCTGCCCCAGTTCCGACGGTCAGCGATCCGCCGAGGTATACCACGTTAACAAACGAGGCGGCCTTGATTCGTTCAATCGTTCCATAGATCTGACATGTTTTACCCATCGATTGATGACCCTCTCCGATTTCAGTTGCTCATATTGGCATTTATGTTAAAGCTTGCGCCAAATCATATTCAGACCAAATAATATCTAACAAGGGTGCCCCGATGACACAAGATCAAATTCTCGAATTTTGAGAAAACATGGGAGGTCAAGGCAAGCCCTGTGCCATCCTTTCCACCAACGGATTCCAAGCCATGGTTCGCCTATGAGGCACAACGGCATAGACCAGGCATGGACTGTCGGTTCTTTCCGTTGCCACCAAAGGAACATGCTCGACGAGCCGGCTCATATCGCGCTGCTCTTGTGGGACATGATGAATCACATGGAGTGCGATTCGGAAACAAGCCAGGTGCGCTGACGGGCACCTCTGGAACCAAATACTGGAGAGACATGAATACAAGAGAGCGTTTCCATGCAGTAATGAATTTCGAGCCATTTGATCATCTTCCAGTCCTTGAATGGGCTGGATGGTGGGATAAAACGATTGCGCGATGGCATAACGAAGGTTTGCCCGCGGAAGCGATGGACCGCTATGCGATATGTCAACACTTCGGGCTCGATATGTACAAGCAGGACTGGTTGGCAGTGTGTGGGGCCGACTGCCCGCAACCAGCATCGCACGGTGCCGGCATCATTGAGACGAATGCTGATTACGAACGTCTCCTTCCCCATCTATATCCAAAGCGCCCCATAGACACCCGCAGATGGCAGGAGTGGGCCAAGGAGCAACGGCAAGGGGATGTCGTTTTGTGGTTCACCGTCGACGGCTTCTTCTGGTTTGCCAGGCGACTCCTTGGAATCGAGAGACATCTGTTCGGCTTCTACGATCAACCTGAGTTAATGCATCGTATCAACTCAGACCTTGCCGATTGGATTGTGATGGCGATCAAACAGGTATGTTCCATATGCACGCCAGATTTTATGACCTTCGGCGAAGACATGAGCTACAACAACGGCTCGATGTTGTCCAAGGACCTATTCGACACATTCATGCGCCCATACTATGACCGCGTCATCCCGGTGCTCCGCGAACATGGGGTCATCCCGATTATCGATTCCGACGGTGACATCTCGGTTCCCGCCCACTGGTTTGCCGAAGCAGGTTTGGATGGCATCCTACCCCTTGAACGACAAGCCGGTGTGGATATCGCAGAATTGCGGGAAGATCATCCCCACATGCGCTTCATCGGACATTTCGACAAGATGACGATGGACAAAGGAAAGGATGCAATGCGTGCGGAGTTCGAAAGGCTTCTTCCCACTGCCGCCAAAGGAGGATTCCTCATCAGTTGTGACCATCAAACCCCTCCAGGCGTCTCGTATGAAAACTACGTGACCTACCTCTCGCTCTTCAGGGAGTATGCAGAAAAGGCAGGAAAACTATCACATTGACAAAAGAACCACCGTTTACGTCAAGTTCTCTTTTGGCAGCGACGCACTCTAAGATTTACCTGAAGCGCACCACCAAATAGTCATTCAGCGATCACTGATTCTAGTAGCGATATCCCTCAGGCTTAAAAGGCCCTTCCTTGCTCAGCTCAAGATATTTCGCCTGTTTTGTGGAGAGGCGCTCCAGCTTGACGCCCAGCTTTCCAAGATGCATGCGTGCAACCTTTTCGTCCAGATGCTTAGGAAGCACATAGACCTTCCGCTCGTATTTATCGGGATTGCAGAATAACTCAATCTGGGCCATCACCTGACAGGAGAAACTGTTCGACATCACAAAGCTCGGATGCCCCGTGGCGCATCCCAGATTCACCAGACGCCCCTTGGCAAGAATAATAATGCTCCTACCACTGGGGAGTGTCACCTTATCGACCTGCGGCTTAATCTCGTCCCACTTATACTTCTCCATCTTCTCAATCTGGATTTCGCTGTCGAAATGCCCAATATTGCAGACGATGGCCATGTCTTTCATCTTGCGCATATGACGCTCGGTAATCACATCGCAATTCCCAGTCGTGGTCACAAAGATGTCACCCTGCAAGCAGGCTTCATCCATGGTTACGATTTCATACCCCTCCATCGCGGCTTGCAACGCACAGATCGGATCAATTTCCGTTACCAAAACGCGTGCCCCCTGGCCTCGCAATGACTGACAGCTCCCCTTGCCCACATCGCCATAACCTGCAACAACAGCAACTTTGCCGGCCATCATTACATCCGTTGCACGGCAAATGCCGTCTATTAATGAGTGGCGACAACCATAAAGGTTATCAAACTTGGATTTGGTCACGGCGTCATTAACGTTAAATGCCGAAAACAGGAGATCGCCCCGCTTGGCCATCTGATAGAGTCGGTGCACGCCCGTGGTTGTTTCCTCTGATACGCCGAGGATATCCTTGGAAATGCGATGAAATCGCTGTGGATCGCGCTTCAACGATTTGCGTATCTGAGCAAACAGGATTGCTTCTTCAGCACTTCCTGGTTTCTTGTTAAGGATGCTGGAATCCTCCTCGGCCTTGTATCCAAGGTGGACTAGCAATGTTGCATCGCCACCGTCATCGACGATAAGGTTTGGCCCCTTGCCTTTTCCCCAATCGAGAATCTTGTCTGCGTATTCCCAATACTCCTCAAGCGTCTCGCCTTTAACGGCAAACACGGGGGTACCGGTGGCTGCAATCGCTGCTGCCGCGTGATCCTGAGTTGAAAAGATATTACAGCTTGCCCAGCGCACGGTGGCTCCAAGAGCTTGCAGCGTCTCAATCAAAACCGCCGTTTGAATTGTCATATGAAGTGAGCCTGCAATCCGAGCCCCCTTCAGCGGTTGCTCTTTCTTGTACTCTTCGCGCAAGGCCATCAGCCCCGGCATTTCCTCTTCGGCCAGCGATATCTCTTTTCGACCAAACGCTGCCAATCCGATATCCGCAATAATGAATTCGGTCACCGGTTTTGTACGCTTCTTTGTTCTGCGTTTTGCAGTCATAGTTCTCCGTTCTTCTTCAATGTGAGCAAGATGCTCTATTTAGACAGCTGCCTTCAGGGCATCCACTTTATCACGGCGCTCCCACGTAAAGGTGCGTAGTTGACGATTACGCCCGAAGTGGCCATATGAGGAGGTGGATTCGTAGATAGGCCTCAGCAAATCCAAGTCTTTAATGATCTGAGCGGGCTTTAGCCCAAACACAGCCTTAACAGCCTTTTCGATTTTCGTGTCTGCAACCGTCCCCGTTCCAAATGTGTCGACAAACACAGAGACGGGATCTGCAAAGCCAATCGCGTACGCGAGTTGAACTTCACAACGCTTCGCCAACTTGGCGGCCACAATGTTCTTGGCAACATATCGCGCCATATAGGCGGCACTACGATCCACCTTAGAAGGATCTTTACCAGAGAATGCACCACCACCATGCCGGCCCATACCACCGTATGTATCCACGATGATCTTTCGCCCTGTTAATCCGCAATCGCCCTGCGGTCCACCTACGACAAATCGTCCAGTCGGGTTGATTAAGTAACGCGTACGTTTGAGAAGCGAATCCGGAATCTGCTTCTTAATCACTTCTTCAATGATGGCCTCACGAAGCTGCTTGTGTGTCGCTTCAGGAGCATGCTGAGTTGAAATTACCACCGTATCAATACGAACAGGTTTACCATCTTCGTATACGACAGATACCTGCGATTTTCCATCAGGCCGAAGATTCGGCACTGTGTTTGTACGACGAACCTCTGACAACGCTCGCGTCAGTCGGTTTGCATACATGATGGGCATCGGCATCAATTCGGGGGTCTCGTCACATGCGTAGCCAAACATCATGCCCTGATCCCCGGCGCCCTGTTCGTGGAAGAGCCCCTGCCCTGCCGTAACACCTTGCGAAATATCTGGAGATTGGCGATCAAGCGTTACCATGACGGCACATGTGTCGGCATCAAAACCTGCAGAGGGATCGTCGTATCCAATCCGACGAATCTTGTCGCGTACAACATCGGCATACGGCACAGAGCCCTTGCTTGTGATCTCGCCTGCCACAACAACAAGCCCTGTTGACACCAACGTTTCGCATGCCACACGTGACTTCTTATCCTGCTTCAAATGGGCATCTAGGATCGCATCAGAAATACCATCAGACACTTTGTCTGGATGGCCTTCAGTGACAGACTCCGATGTGAATATTGAGTTTCGTTTTGCCATTATATATCTCCCTATTGCTTTATACGTATTTAAACTGTAGGGTCAAAATTAACCCCACCACATTCAACCTATTTCCCAAAAGAACTGCGAAGTATAGACAAGAACTTAGACAAGTTCCAGAATTTCCGGTGCCACTTCTTGCGTGAGTTGGCGGCAGATTGTGAGGACATCAACAGCAGATTTACAAGACAGAGCTTCTGTCGCAAGCTCGCTTGCCTGTGAGAAATTGAGGCTTCGGACCGCGTCCTTCACAAGGGGCACGGCACGTGGCGTAACACTCAGCTCATCAACACCCATGCCCAGCAAAAGGCCAGTCATCAGGGGGTCTGCCGCCATTTCTCCGCAAACGCCTGCCCAGATACCATTAGCATGCGCGGCATCAATGGCCATCTTGATCAGCTTTAAGACGGCTGGATGCGTGGGCTCATAAAGGTATGCAACGTTCTCATTTCCTCGGTCAACCGCAATGGTGTATTGCACCAAATCATTGGTACCAATGCTAAAAAAGTCTACATGCTCTGCGAGGGTATCTGCGGTTAGAGCGGCCGCTGGCAGTTCAATCATGACCCCAACCTCAATGTTCATATTTAGGGCCGTGCCTTCTGCGAGCACCTCTTCCTTGGCTTCCGAAAGATAGCGATTTGCATCCAGAACCTCACCCACACTACTAATCATGGGGTACATAATCTTCACGTTTCCACCCGCACTTGCACGAAGAATTGCCCGCAACTGTTGCTTGAAGTAATCCGGGTACTTCAGGGACAGCCGTATAGAACGGCATCCCAAGAACGGGTTGACTTCTTGCTGCTCACGGAGATCTGGGAAGAACTTGTCACCCCCCAAGTCCAAGGTTCGGATAATGAGAGGTGCCGGAGCGATCTGTTCGGCCACTTGGGTGTAGACTTGAGTCTGCTCCGCTTCAGTCATGGCTCGGTTACGGGAAAGATGCAAGAACTCGGATCGTAGCAATCCAATGCCATGCGCACCGTAATGCAAAACGGCCTGAACATCTTCGGGGCCTTCCGCGTTCGCGGACAGAACAACGCGGTGTCCATCTTTCGTTTCAGCCGGCTCGTGCTGCAAGCCCGTCAGTACCGCTTCAATTGAACGACGCGCCTCGGCCACTTTGCCGTATCGCTTAAGCTGGTCCTGACTTGGGTTGATTATGAGTACTCCCTTATTTCCATCAATCAAGATGTTGTCACCAGACGAAACGCGTTCAGTAATGTCGTGAAGTCCTACGACAGCAGGCAATTCTAAAGCGCGGGCCATCACAGCAGTGTGTGAGGTAGGACTTCCCAGATTTGTTGCAAATCCCACAACACTGTCCTTGGACAATGCTGCGGTCTCGGACGGAGCCAAATCATGTGCGACAATAATGTGGTCGGCAGGAAGCTCGTCGACCAAAGTGGCGGTTCCCAAGAGATTGCGAATAATACGTCTGCCCACATCATGCACATCAGCAACGCGCTCTCTAAGATAGTCATCCTCAACAGCATTCAGTACAGCGGCATATCTATCAGAGGCTTCTTGAACCATCCATTCGATGTTCTTGAGCTTATCTTGAACGCTCCCCACGACCTCTTCAATAAAGGTGCGGTCATCAAGAACCATGAGGTGGGCATCTAGAATTGAGGCATCCTGGGCGCGTGTCTGTAGACTTAGAGCGGCCTGAATTTGCTGTATCTGTTTGCGGGTTTCGATCAGAGCCTCCTCGAAACGCCGGATCTCAGCACCAACATCAGAGGCCGCAATATTCCGTTCAGGTACGTGCGTCTGCTCCAGTAAGAGTAGAAAAGCCGGGCCGATGGCAACTCCCGGCGAGACGCCAATTCCACGCAATACAATTTCGGTGTCTGATCGTTCCGTCATGATCGTATTAATCCTCGTCGAACTTACGCTCTACAATCAACGCCTCTAAATCATCTAACGCCTCTTCACCATCGACGCCACTTACCGTGATGCGCAGCATAGCCCCTCGCCCCGCCTCAAGCGTCATCAGCCCCATAATACTCTTTCCTGACACCCGATTGCCATCCTTCTCAACCGTGATGTCAGCATCAAACCGTGATGCAGTTTTGACAAACAGAGCCGCCGGACGCGCATGAATACCGTACTGATTACGGATCTCAAAGTCGCGCGTCAAATCGTTTAGCATCTGATCACCATTACTCACTCGCGTCACGCCCCTCACTAAGCAGCGCCATCAGACGCTCATCCAATTCTTTTTCTGCATCATGCCCCAGACGGCGAAGTTTCATATTCAATGCAGCCGTTTCCACAATGTTCGAGATATCACGCCCGGCATCCACCTCGACAGTGACCTGCGGAATATTAACACCCAGAACTTCACGTGACGGGTAGATCCCCGGCGTCACTTCTGCTAGGGTTTTATCCTCCGGTGAACGCAGCGTAACCACGAGATCCAGCTTCTTCTCTTCCCGAACCGAAGCCACACCAAAAAGACTCGGAACATGAATAATGCCCAAGCCTCTAATTTCCATATGATACTGTGTCACCTTCACTGGTGATGCAATAATAGAACCCGAGGTGTCACGCCGCACCGCCGTGATGTCGTCAGCAACCAAACTGTGACCTTTGCGTACAAGTGCAAGTGCCGTATCACTTTTTCCAAGACCAGAACGCCCCTCAATAAGAACGCCGATTCCCATGATTTCAACCATCGTGCCCTGCACTTTCAGGCGCGGAGCTCTCAGATTTTCCATCACAATAGTGGCTGCATTGACAAAATGCTTCGTAATCAGCGGGGTTCTCAATACGGGCACCCGATACTTCTCAGCCAAATCCTTCACTTCGGGTTGAACACGTTTTCCTCGCGTATAAACAATACACGGAACCTTTTTTGCAAAAAGGGCCTCGGATCGTTCTGCACGCTCATTTGTACTTAGGGACTCAAGGTAAGCGTGCTCCGCCAACCCGATAACCTGTATTCGGCGTTCAGGAAAGTGCTTGAAGAAGCCAGCAAGCCCTAACCCCGGACGATTGATTGCACCCTCTCGGATCAAGTGCGACAACCCTGAATGTCCTGCAACGACTTCAAGCTTCAAACGCTCCGCTCCCGCCTCAAGAACGTCAGCCACCCGAACTGAACACTTACCGCTCTCTCGATCTTTTGCCACAGCATGCTCCTCTCTCTGAAATTACAAAATACCCAACGTCCTAAACAGAATCCTCAAGCGGCGCCTCTACACTGTGTGCGCGGTGCTCCTGAATCTTATCCCGAAGCTTTCGCAGTTGCCGCTCGGCCCGATCGACGGCACCATCAATCGCGACGATCATGTCATCCTCGGTCTCGCGGGCCTCTACATGAATATGATTCTTTGCACGTACGACGACCTCAGCCTCATGACGATGTTTCTCAATATTCAAAATCATGTGCACATGCTCAATACGTGGAAACTGTTCAACAAGTCCTTCCGCTTTTAGCTGTGCGTGTTCTTTGGCTCCTGGAGCATTCATATGGCGTGCTGTAACTTCTATCGACATGTTTGTCCCCTTGTCTACATGCGGAACTCTGTACCCAAGTACAATTCCCTGCTCATTTTATCATTGATCAGAAATTCACTCTCACCCTCACGCAACACGCGCCCCTCAAACAAGAGATAGGCACGATCGACAATCGACAGTGTTTCACGAACATTGTGATCCGTTATCAAAATACCAAGTCCCCGCTCCCGTAGTTCTGTAACAATCTTTTGCACATCTGCAACGGCAAGCGGATCAACACCACTAAACGGCTCATCAAGCATAAGGATAGCTGGATTTGTCACCAATGCACGCGTAATTTCGAGACGTCGACGCTCACCACCGCTGAGCGTATACGCGGGCTGATCAGCCAAATCGGTCAATGAAAGATCTGCCAACAATTCAGCCAATCGCTGCTGCTCATCGCTACGAGATAGCCCGAGCGTTTCCAGAATTGCCAAAACGTTTTGCTTTACGGTCAACTTACGAAAGATAGATGGCTCCTGCGAAAGATAGCCAATTCCCATGCGTGCCCGTGCACACATAGGCTTTGAGGTGACATTCTGTCCCTGAAACAAAACCTTTCCGGCATCCGGTCGCACCAATCCCACGATCATATAAAACGATGTCGTCTTGCCTGCTCCATTCGGCCCAAGCAAGCCAACGATTTCGCCGGGTTTGACGTAGATATTAACGTCATCCACAACACGCTTGCCGTGGTACGACTTTGCCAACCCCTGTGCGTCAACCAAATGCACCTGATCTGTTTCTGGATTCATCATACGACTTACCTTAGCGCTCCGGTCTCGTTTTCGGCTTCTCAAAGGACGCAGGAAATACGACAAGTCGCCCTGGAGTACAAATCACTTTCTCGGAATTCACGAAAATCTTTATCTCATCGCCATTGACGACATCCCGTCCGCGCATCAGTTTTGCGTTCCCTGTCATCACGATGGCCCCCATCTTAGCCGTATAAACAGCCTTGTCACAGGTCCCGCGCCTGTCAGCCTGCGTCACGCGTACAGAATCCGTTGCCACTACCGAATCGACGTTGTTTGTCGCGTCAAAAAACACGTACAACTTTTCGCATTCAAGCTTAACACGGGGTTCGGTAACCACCACATTTCCCTCGAAGACACATGTGGATCGTCCATAGTCAAACATCAGGCTGTCCGATGTTATTACCGTTTCGGTTGGGAGCGACACCTCCTGAGCATACAGCGATCCCCCCGTGGTTAATAATAACCCAGCAATTCCAGCTATCAATAATCTACTTCTGGCGAACACGCTTAAGGACCCTCTTTTCTTTTACAACCGCAGTGGGAAACACAACCCTTGACTGCTTTGAAATTTGCAACGTCTCATCGGTACCGTTCCAGGAAAAACCAACCCCGCTGACACAAATATCCCCCTGTTTCAGCATAACGGCATTTGTTGATGAAGCAACCTGTCCCACGCGATCAAAAACACAGGATTCTGCCTGAATTTCCAATTCCAAAACACCAGCTTCGGAAAAGCGTTTTACAACAAGATCATATGCACGAATCTTACCATCGGGAGGCATGTCAGCGCGTGCAGCAAACAATTCCGTCTTTAGGACTCCAGAAGGGAAGTGTTCCAATGGAATTCGCAGATTCACCATGGGCTCCAATGCAATGCTCGCCACCACAATGCCGACCGCTCCCGTGATGCCCAAAAGGATGCCACGACAATTATCAGGAAACCACATCATCAATAGCCCTTAATGTTTTCCACAGGCTCCGCATTGCAGAGAAGCGAATTGCGTTGGCCCCATCCGAGAGCGCCTTTG
The DNA here is from genome assembly GCA_964576795.1 of uncultured Victivallales bacterium. Classification (GTDB taxonomy): domain Bacteria; phylum Verrucomicrobiota; class Kiritimatiellia; order UBA8416; family UBA8416; genus JABGOW01. The sequence continues at coordinate 20,927 of CAZNWT010000039.1, read as the reverse complement.
AAGGATTCACGTGTGTCTCAATAAAAACCGCATCACATCCAACCGCAACGGCTGCGCGGGCAAGATAGGGAGCCCAACGACCATCCCCCCCCGAGCGGGTTCCTCCAGCCCCAGGCCGCTGAACACTATGTGTGGCATCAAACGTCACCGGATATCCAAGTTCTCGCAGCTCCAACAAACTACGCATATCAGCAACCAAGTTGTTGTAGCCAAAGCTAGCCCCCCGCTCCGTCACAATGATTTTGCGGTTTCCCGTACTTTCCACCTTGGCAACAACATTTACCATATCAGCAGGAGCCAGAAATTGTCCCTTTTTAATGTTGACGGGAATGCCGGTTTCACCCGCCGCAAGCAGGAGATCGGTTTGTCGACATAGAAACGCAGGAATCTGTATGGCATCTACGACTTTGCCCGCCTGGGTTGCCTCCTCTGCCGTATGAACATCCGTCGTGATTGGAACACCAAATTGGTCACGCACTTCCTCTAAAATTTCCAATCCCTTGACAATTCCAGGCCCTCGATACGAGGAAACCGATGTTCGATTCGCTTTGTCATAAGAGGCTTTGAATATAAACGGAATACCCTCTTGTTCTGCAAGTTCTGCAAGTCGCCCCGCTAAAGCGATGCATCCCTTGCGGCTTTCGATAACGCAAGGCCCGGCAATCAAAGCCAAGGGACTGCGACCACCGACGCCAACCGTTCCCACCATAATTCGCTTACCCATGACTCTCCGCTTCCCGAATCAGTTGTTCCGCCCGCGACACATCTTCAGGCGTATCAACGCCAATGCCGTGGTCAATGGTTTCCAACACAATCATACGACCGCCCAGATGCAGCGCCCGCAATTGTTCAAGTTTCTCGGCTTCCTCAAGTGCACAAGGAGGTGCAGCCACTATACGCTCTAAAAACGATCGTCGATAGGCATAAATCCCCAAATGCCGCCAATGGGGTACCCTCCCCTGCATGGACGCATCCCGTACACAGGGAATCACCGATCGCGAAAAGTATAATGCACGGTGATCAGCCGCCCAAACCACCTTCACGACCGAGGCATCATTCAAATCAGCCTCAGACTCAATTCGCGCAGCAGCCGTCCCCATATCCCACGTAAGATCTGCTCTCATCGCCGCCACGAGTCCATCAATCAGCTCAGGAGCTACCAACGGCTCATCTCCCTGTATATTAACTACCAGATCAGCATCAATATCGCAAGTGGCCTCTGCAATGCGATCCGTCCCTGAAGGATGATCCGATCGCGTCATAACGGCATCTCCCCCAAAGGACTCTACCGCTTCGAGAATGCGCCTGTCATCCGTGGCAACAATCACTTTTGCCAGTGACTTTGCCTGTTGAGCGCGCTCCACAACCCATTGCACCATGGGTTTGCCACAAAGCGAGACAAGACTTTTTCCAGGAAGTCGCGTTGATGCCCACCGAGCAGGAATAACCCCCACGGCTTTTACGGGCTGCGATCTCGGCTGTTCCATGCCTTCTTTTGAGGTGGCGCATGTCATGCGAAATCTCCCAGAGACTCCAACAGCTCCTCCTGAGAACAGGTTGCCGTACCCAGCTTCCCAACAACAACCCCCGCCGCATAGTTTGCCAAGGCCGCAGCCTCAGCAAAGCTTCCCCCCACTGAGAGTGCCATCATAGCTACTGAGATGACCGTGTCACCCGCACCTGAAACATCAAAAACTTCTCTGGCCCGCGTTGGCTGCACACTTGCGTTGCCATCACGCGGACAGAGGTACATACCATGCGGTCCAAGAGTAACCATCAAAAACTCAGTGTCCCAGCGCTCCGAAAGCACGCGAGCCGCCTCACGAAGCGAATCGCAGGTTTCCGGGGACGCTCCTAACGGAAGCTCAGGTTGCCCCGCCACAAGACACGCTTCACGGTAGTTGGGTGTTGCCAACGTCAGCCATGGAATCGTGAGCTGGTGATTGTCTTTCGGATCAAACCCCACCGGCTTCTTGAACGTCTTGGCTGCATCAAGCACAGCATCAACCACCTCTTGGCAGATGACACCTTTGCCATAGTCTTCCAGAATCACACCCGTTGAGGCTTCGACCAAACTTGGAATACCCGCACATAGCTGCTGAATTTGATTGCCACGCTCAGTCGCACTATCTTCATAGTCTACGCGAGCCACCTGCTGGCGATCTGCAATGATACGGGTCTTGACCGTTGTGCAAATGTCCGAGTTGTGGACAATGCCGTCGACAGCAATCCCCGCGTCCGTCAATGTGCTGAGCAAAACCTTCCCCATATCATCCTGCCCCACAATCCCTGCAACACTACTGCGACCCCCCAACGATGCGATGTTCAGCGACACATTGGACGCACCGCCAGGGCTGGACACCTCTTTGGTCACATGCACAACAGGAACAGGGGCCTCAGGCGAGATACGGCTAACCGCTCCGAAAACATATCGGTCCAGCATAAGGTCGCCAACGACAAGAATCCGTGCCTCCTTAAACCGATCCAACAGACTTTTTGCAGCCATCTTACTCAACATCATTCCACCCTCTCTCAAATATCAAATCTATTCTTAGCCTCTTGAAAAACTCATGCTAAACTGCGCGGAACGAGGGCGTGCCACCTCTAGAATCTCATAGAGTCAAAACAAATGAAGCCGGAGCACCCTCGCCCCGCAGTGAAAAATGGAGCTGGGGCGCCCTCGCCCCGCAAGCATTTTGTGAGAGGCGCTTTGCCGTCACTCTCCAATATATCAGGAGATACGGCATCATCATCAGGATCATGTGCTCCATCCTGATCCACGTGGCTCGAAAGCTCAATGTATGCAAACTCCTGTGTCGTCAACCACTCCCATTGCAGGTCACGACCTTCTGCGAGTCTGACTCCTGATGCGCGTTTGATGTTGAGCAAAAAATAGTGAATCTGACGCGCCTCAATGCGCACGGGGATCATTCGAAAATCAACATCCCGAATCGCCGCAATTTCAACGCCGCTAGCATCCAACCAACCCAGCGAAGAATCCCTGACATAAATTTTTGCATGCTGATCACGGAGTTTGCTGGTCATACGAACCACATCTTGCAGACTGGCACGCGTCAGGTCAGCAAGCGGAGCAAGACAGAGGGGGGTCACACAGCCATCCTGATCCTCTTGAATGCGCGCGATCACTTGTCGCAATCGCAAGGTGTAGCTCGGTCGCCATGTCCGGACGGCACAGCCGACACGAACTTCCGCCGCAGAGAATCCGGGCGTCCCTGCAGCAGCAAAATCCAAGGTACGAAGATTTTCAAGCACCAGCACATAAGGCCATCCAATTCGTGTTGCTTCCACAGAGATGGGCAGACCAAGCCGTTTTGACAGCTGGGATTCGATAAGGTTGCGACCGCCCTCGCTTCGCACCGCAAACCAGCTCGCCACGAGGACAATCGCAAGTAAGATCAATATGAGAGCAACAAAACGCGAGAATCCACCACTGCGATAACCGCCTGATACAACACGCATAACGTCTCCCTCCTCAATTACGCACGTGATCCAAAAAGGGCAGTGCCCACACGAATGCAGGTTGCGCCCTCTTCGATTGCTACTTCATAATCAATCGACATGCCCATGGAAAGCTCCTGGAGCTCAAATCCAGATGCACGGGCCCATGTATCACGCAATTCCCGGAGTCGACAAAAATGGGGGCGAGCCGCTTCGGGATCCGGCGTGAATGGAGGAATCGTCATCACACCAACCACATCTACATTGAGCAATGCATTGGCCTCATCCAGCGCCTCAGAAATCTGATCCGGAACAAATCCATACTTACTAGGCTCCCCCGAAACATTTACCTCAAGACAGACTGGCATCGTTTTTCCAAGTTCCAGTGCACTTGTGTTGATCTTTCTGAGAAGCGGCAATGAATCAACAGCATGAATCATTCGAAAAAGGGCAACCGCCCGCTGCACCTTATTGCGCTGGAGATGTCCAATCAGCTCCCACTCAGCATGTCCCGGACATGCAGGAATCTTGGCTTCCGCCTCATACACACGACTCTCTCCAAAGACTGAAAGCCCGCACGTAACCGCCTCACAGACATGCTCTGGCGAATACGTTTTGCTCACGGCAAGTAAACGTACAGCCCCTGCGTCGCGTCCAGCGCGCTCGCAAGCGCTCGCCATGCGTTCTCGTGTAGCATCAATCCGTTCCTGCATACTCATGTCAAACTTCCTGTCGTCCGCGAATCGCCCGATCCAATGTCACAGAATCAGCATAACGAATTCCACTGCCAGCCGGAATTCCATAAGCAAGTCGCGTCACACAAATGCCTCGCTCCTTTAGAATCCCCGCAATCAAACCCGCCGTTGCCTCACTCTCAATATCTGTATTCAACGCCAACACGACTTCAGTGATGCCCTCACTCTTAATGCGGCGCACCAACTCACGAATTCGAATATCGTTGGGACCATCCCCACGCATCGGAGAGATCTTCCCCATTAAGGCATGATAACGCCCTCTAAACGACCCCGTGGATTCCATGGCTACGATATCACTGGGATCCTCAACGACACAGATAACAGATGCATCTCGCGATGCGTCAGTGCACAAACGGCAGGGATCATGCTCCACCGCCGTTATGGCACCACAGCGAGAGCAGAAGCTCACCGTACGCCGCGTTTCTTCCAGTGCAGCAACCAAGGGCAGAATCAGCCCCGCCGGATCGGAAGCTAACTTCATTGCCATGCGCTCAGCTGATCGTCGCCCAACCCCGGGCAACCTGCTCAGCGAACGGGTCAGATTATCGAGCCCCTGAAGTGCCATATGTCACTACTTCATTCCGCCAAGCATATCCGAGAGGCCATCAAGACCACCAGACATCTTGGACATCTCAGTTCCTGCCGTCTTCTTGGCTGCATTCAGCGTTGAGTTCACCGTGGTGGTAATCACCTTCTCAAGCCGGTCCAACTTTAAATCCTCAAAAGCCGATGGATCAATACGGATTTCTTTAATGCTCATATCCCCACGTGCCACAACCGTAACCTTGCCATTATTGCTGGTTACTTCAACGGTTTGCTTTGCTAGTTCCTTCTGCATACGCTTCATCTTCTTGCGCATCGTTGCAGCCTGAGAGACCATCTTAATCATATTCGCCATAACTGTATCCTCATTTTAATTGATTTGTGGCCTTCCGGGGATACCGGTATTTTCATTAGCCTATTATACACATGCTCACGCTTCAGAGCCGATTAAGCCGTTCGGTTAACATCAAAAAAGGGTGCCATTAAATATGTCCAACACTTGCTGCACATGAGGGTCCTGCTGCAATTCCGCACGAGTCCGCCCCAGCGCAGCCGGTGCATTGGGTTCAGCGACTACCTCCTCCTGTGACGGTGAAATCAGGTATTCAGTGGCAGGAGATTCCGCCGCAACAGACGTCGGCGTTAATGGCGGCAACCCTTCGATGACGTCAAACACAACCGAAACCTCCCGATGGAGAAGATCTTTCAGCACATGCTGAAGTGTGGCCCGAATCCGGGGCGATTTAAGATTCGCCATTTCCTCTTCAAACTCAGGCACAAAACCGATCGTCAAATGAAGCTCATCGACTGCAACGGGCTGGGAATCTTGCAATGGCGCTCTCACCCCAACCGCAGCGCGCCCCACGCGCTTTATTATCACAGGCCATTCCGCTTTCAACAGTGCAAGCTCATCCTCTGGCGTGCGTGTTGGAGCCGGAGAACGGCTGGACTTCGTTTTGCGGGGCGTCTCTACAGGTTTAGGATCGACCGAGCGTTTGGCAATAAACGGCGCTGCTGCAGGCTGTCGCACCTCGGTTTTGGAAACATCATGCCCCGCATCGCCCGATTTCAATGCATTGATTTTGACGAGAATCTCTTCAAGGGTAACAACCGTAGCCGCCCTGGCACATCGAATCAGAGCAGTCTCCAGAAGCGTGCGACGGGACAACGCATATCGCATCCGATCCTCTGACTCAGAAAGCACATCCGCAATCCGAAGCAGTCTGCCTGTATTCGTTAACTTTGCCTGCGCTGTCAAAGTTGCGACCTGCTCAGCAGTTAAATCCAGATTTGCACTGGGATCCGTCACATTCAGGCAGATCAATAGATTCCGGAAATGCGCCATCAACTCAATGACCAAACGCTGCAAATCCTTACCCGCAGTGTCCAGCTCACCCACAATCGAAATCAACCCTTTGACATCCCCCGTCAGAACATGCTCTGCCAGCGCTTCCAGTGTGCTTCGCGCAACCATCCCAAACACGGATAGCACATCCTCCTCTGCTATCGTCTTTCCCTTGAACGAAATAATCTGGTCAAACGCAGACTCCGCATCACGCAAACCACCCTCGGCACCGCGAGCCATAGCCAGCAACGCATCTGAATCCGCTTCAATGCCATCAGTCTTTGCAATCAACTCTAGGCGTTCAACAATTTTGGGAACCGAAATTCGACGCAGATCAAACCGTTGGCAGCGCGACACAATTGTCGCCAGAACCTTTTCGGGCTCTGTCGTTGCAAATATAAATTTTACATGCGAAGGCGGCTCTTCCAGTGTCTTCAGCAGCGCGTTGAATGCCGCTGTGCTAAGCATGTGAACTTCGTCAATGATGTAGATTTTGAATTTTGAGCGGGTTGGCGCAAATTTTACCGTCTCACGCAGTTCCCGCACCTGCTCAACACCATTATTGGAAGCACCGTCGATCTCAAGAACATCAAGGCTGGTTCCCTTCATGATTTCACGGCAACTATCGCAATTATCACAAGGCGTAGCCGTTGGCCCCCCATTCAAGCAGTTAAGAGCCTTAGCAAAAATGCGCGCGACAGAGGTCTTTCCGATGCCTCGGGGACCGACAAAGAGATAAGCGTGATGAATACGGTCGCTTGCTATTGCATTCTTAAGTGTCTGCGTAACATGATCTTGACCCACAACATCATCAAACTGCTGCGGCCGCCACTTACGCGCTAGAACTTCATATGCCATATCACAAACTCCGCTGGAAACCTGTACAACATCCAAATCTCGTGACCCCGCGAAGGTACCCCGTTGGCCCCCACTTTACAAGACTTTCTGGCATAGTCGCAGGATTTCGGGTGCATCTCAGTTCTGCTGTTAATGGGAGTCCCGAATCAATCCTAATCGTAATCCTAATCAAGTTGAACTTGCGAGCATGTTCTTCTCCGTATCCTATAGATCTCCTCAATAACCGGATTTTTTTCATTCTCGTTCTTTCTCCCAATCGGCAGTAAAGGCTCAACGATGTTGCCGACGCCACCGTATGTAGGCTGTGGCACAGGAAAATCCAAGTTCATCCGCGATGGTCTTATTGGTCATCCCGGCAGCATGCATTTCCCGTGCATGCGTCGTGCGACAGCGATCAATGCAATTGTGAATCGTCTCGCCCGTCTGCTTCTTAAAGAGGCGATGCAGATGATATTTGCTGTAACCGGAAAAGTGCGACAGGAACTCAAGCGTAACACCTTTGCCGGACGTGTTTTCAATATGATGCTGTATGGCTCGGATCACCTTTTCCTGAAGCCCCTCAGCAGCGACATTAACGACTGTTTCGTCAGCCGTCAGCAAACGTTCAAGGGCCATCGCCACCGTTCCAACCAGCAATCGGTAACGTGCCACACGTTGCGCGGCATTTGCATGCTCCATTCCCTCCAGGAACCGTGACGGGCAAAGTCCCAGCTCACGCTCCCCAAACACATGGGTTCGCTCGTGTTGCCGCAATAATTGACCTCCCTCAATTCGACTCCACCCCACCACAACCTGATTACCCAACACCCGGATCCAGAGATGATCCAGCCCCGATGCCTCCGGTGGATAAAAATCATCGTGTAGCATATGTGGCTCAATGATGAAGAGCGTACCAGGCACGCAGCGGTAGAGGACTCTGTCCAGCCCGAAATAACTTTCGCCAGCAAGACAAAACAACATTTCCCCCTGGGAATGCTCACTAGCATTCAACACCGACCAGCGCCGGCGCGCCACAGACGCGTCCTTTTTCGCAACCACGCCCGCGGGCAAAGGCCCCACTCCGATCAGCAACCATTTTTCGGAATGGAGCAGCAGCTCAACGATACACTCTAATGGTATTTCTATCATCGCAATTTTGGTCACCTAATAGCAAGATTGGTCAATTGACAGTTCGCATTTAAGATCATTTACTAGGCACATGTCAATGATGCCTCAGAATTGCTAGCAGGAATAGTCACTTCATGATAACACCGACAAAGCGTCGGACTCCCAATGCCAAAGGTGTTGGAACACAAACAGGAGATATGCCATGTACGAAATAGGCCAAGAAGAAATTGATGCAGTCAGCAAGGTCATCCAAAGCGGACAGCTATTCCGATATCGCGGCGGAGAAGACGGCGAAGTATCTCGCTTCGAAACGCATTTGTGTGAACAGATGGGGGTGAAATACGCGCTCATGGTAAGCTCCGGAACTGGCGCGCTGATCTGCGGATTAGTCGGTATGGGCATTGGCCCCGGTGATGAAGTTATCGTTCCCGCCTACACATGGCTGGCTAGTGCGGGTGCTATTCTAAGCGTGGGTGCCATCCCTGTACTATGTGATGTGGATGCGAGCTTAACGCTGGACCCGGATGCTCTGGAAGCCCGGATCTCACCGAGGACCAAGGCAATCATGCCGGTGCATATGGCCGGACACCCCAGTGACATGGACCGGATTTGCGACGTGGCGACCGCTCACGGAATCCGTGTGATTGAGGATGCCTGCCAAGCCGTAGGGGGATCGTACCATGGAAAGCGCCTCACAAGCATAGGTGCCTGTGGCACATTCAGCTTCAACCAATTCAAGAACATTAGCTGCGGCGAAGGTGGAGCACTTCTAACGAGTGACCGCAAAATCTATGAACGCGCCCTCTACTACCACGATATGGGATGTACGTTCCGGGGGAGTGCCGGAGAAATGACAGAACCCGCATTTCTGGGTAATACCTTCCGTGCCAATGAAATTAGTGGAGCCATTCTAAATGTTCAATTGGATAGGTTGGATGGCATCCTGTCTCGCCTGCGCCAGCGGCGCGACTGGCTACTGGAAGCGGTGACAAAACAAAACGTGCCCGTTTCCGCCATCCCGTCGGCCGATCAAAACGGTGACTGTGGATGTAACGCCACCTTTATTTTCGACTCGGCCCAGCAACGACAAAACGTAGCGGAACGACTGAAAGAAATGGATGCCCCCGTTGGACTTAGCTCGCCGATTGACAGCGGACTCCATGTATACACTAATTGGACGGTGTTGCTCGAGCAGTGCGGGGGACATCACCCTGCAATCAATCCGTTCCTCCTCCCCGCCAACAAGGAGTGCCACCTCGAAATCAAAAATGAGGACTGTCTGGTAACCCTGGATTATATGGCACGAACCGGATTGATTGGGATTGGACTAAACGCGTCGCGGGAGGAGTGCATCACACAGGGAGAAGCGCTTTGCCAAGCCGTGCGAGACGTGACAAGCACCAACTAAGCGGAGAAATTAAATGGCATCACAGAAAACATTGCGAGCCGGGTTTTCACGAACCGATATCACACCACAGCTGGGGGTTCGTCTGGGCGGATATGGGGTCAAAGAACGCCCGGCCGAAGAAATACTGGACCAACTGCACGCCACCACCATGGTATGGGAGCAGGACGGCTTGGCAGCAGCCATAATCAACCTGGATTGGATCTGCATCGAAGAGGACATCGTCCACCGCATCCGGAGTAGTGTCAATGCTTGCACAGGCATTCCGGAAGCCAACATCACGGTCAGCACCACCCACAGCCACTCAGTCCCCAACACACTCAACTTCTGGGGGTGGGGCGAAGTCGAGATGGCCTATGTTAACGAGGTCATGCCAGAGATCATTCGGTCTGTGGAACTGGCCTATGAAAACCTTCAGACTGTATGCGTCGGGTTTGCTACCACCGAATGCCTAGCTGGCGTCAACAGGCGCGGCCCCAACGAAGCGGGCGGACTATCCGATTTTCTCGGCAACCTGCAAGGCAGCTTTGACCCAACGTTAACCGTGGCACAGTTCCGCAATGGGGATGCGGACGTGGGCATTCTGGTACACTACGGAGCACACGGAACCGCCATGGGAACAAACCGTCAGGTCTCCCGAGATTGGTCAGGGGTCATGAAAGACCGTATTGAATCACAATTCGATGCGCCAGTCGTGTTTTTGAACGGCGCCATAGGGGACGTCGGACCCCGAACAAACTGCCGAGTCACAGGCGGACTGGGCGGAGGCGCCGGCGACGGAATTCATGCCGTACGCGAGGTGGGCTATCGCGCTGCAACCGATGCAATCCGCGCACTGATCTCAATCAAAGAGTGGCGCTCGGATCTGAAGCTCGAAGTACTCACTGGGGACATCTTTATTCCCTATGCCCCTCTAACACCCAAGGCCGAGGCAGAAACCGCGCGCCAAAAGTGGGAATCACGCCAAGACGAATGGGGCACTCCCATGTGCGAATACAGGCATAACGATGCTGTGCTCGAGGCTCACAAGCACCCCATCCTCGAAGGTCGCCCCTTTACCCAGACCATCACCCGGCTGGGACCGCTGGCCATTGTGCCTATGCCCGGCGAGATGTTTTCCGGAATTTCGCTGCGAATCCGCAGAGGCAGTCCCCTGCCCTACACCCTGAGTTGCAGCGTCACCAACGGCTCTCTCTCATACCTGCCAACCCGTGAAGCCCGCCACCGCGGCGGCTATGAAACCTGGGTAGGACGGGCCTGCGGCGCTTACCTACTTGCCGACAATGTCGACGACGCCCTCGTCGCCGAAAATCTAGCGCTGCTGCGCAAGCTTGATACCACCCAAAAGTAACAAGACAGACCCCCAATCAGAACAAACACAAGAAAACATAGGGACAGACAAAACCTTGTTCTCTTCTGCATCAGTGCTATGCTCCTATCGCTCAAGATAAAACGCTGAATGAGCTGGCAAGTAGCCATAGCATATTGGCCCGACAAGAACCGAGAAGGACTCCTTCACATAACTGACTCATCTACAGATAACTGGCTGAATGTTGCTCTTAAGGGGCTTCCCCAAGCGCGCGTGGCCGTTTTCGGTGATTTCTGCCTGGATGCCTATTGGCTGATCGATCCGGCCATAGACGAAACGTCCGTGGAAACGGGCTTATCGGTTCGGCATGTGCGCAGCCAGAACTACAGCTTGGGCGGCGCGGCCAATGTGGCCGCCAACCTTGCGGCGCTGGGCATCGGGGAGATCCGCGCGATAGGATTAATCGGCGACGACCTGTATGGCGGGCTCATGCAGCGAATGCTTAGGGATCTGGGAGTGGAGATATCCGACCTGTCGACGTGTCAGGGTGACTGGCAAACGGTGGTGTTCGGGAAGCCTTGTATCGGCGATGACGAGCAGAACCGATTGGATTTCGGGAGTTTCAACGCACTCTCCCCCGTCACCATAGATGTAATGGCCAAAGCACTTGACCGCGTAGCAGAGCATGTTGATGTGGTCATTTTGAACCAGCAGGTTCCCGCGGGTGTTTCAACGCCAGAAATGATCGAACGCATCAATGCCGTGATCGCTCGTCATCCGCACTGCACATTTCTCGTCGATTCCCGGCATCGCCCCGCGCTCTATCAAGGTGCCATTGTCAAGATCAACGCCCACGAGGCCACCGCCTTTGCTGGCCATCCAAGCAGCAGGGATGAACGCGTCACAGCCGAACAGGCGCATCACGATGCGGAAGCCATCCATTCAAAGACCCACCAATCGGTCTTTGTGACACGCGGAGAGAACGGCATCGTTCTGTTTGACGGAAACAGCATACAGGAGGTCCCGGGTATCCAGGTGATCGAACGCATCGATCCGGTGGGCGCTGGTGATACGACTGTGGCGACCCTGGCGGCCGTTCTCGGTTCCTGCGGCACCCCACTCACGGCAGCGAAGCTGGCCAATATCGCCGCTTCCGTCATTGTTCGCAAGATTCGTACGACAGGAACAGCCTGCCCTGATGAAATCCGGGCAATCGGTCCGGACCCCGATTACATCTATCTGCCCGAGTTGGCCGACGATCCCCGCCGGGCAAGCTACATCGCCGGAAGTGAGATCGAAGGGGTCCGCGATCTGCCCTCCGGTCTGAACATCCGCCATGCCATCTTCGATCACGACGGCACAATCTCGACCCTGCGCCAGGGGTGGGAGAAGATCATGGAACCCGTTATGCTCCGCGCCATTCTCGGTTCGCACTATGAGGATGCCGACGAAGTGCTATACCACAAGGTCGTCGACACGTTGCAGCGGTTCATCGACAAGACCACCGGCATTCAAACACTCGTGCAGATGCAGGGGCTAGTTGAACTTGTCAGGCAATTCGGATGCGTGCCAGCCGACAACATGCTGGACATACATGGCTACAAGGCCATCTACAACGAGGCGCTGTTAGAGATGGTTCGCGGTCGCGTTGAGAAGCTGAGTCGCTCTGAACTGGCCCCCGAAGATTTCCAGATCAAGAACGCCCGCCCCTTCCTCGAAACGCTGCATAAACACGGTGTTCGACTCTATCTGGCCAGTGGGACCGACGAGGCCGACGTCGTTTCCGAAGCAGAAGCTCTGGGCTACGCACATCTTTTCGAAGGCGGCATCTTCGGAGCGACCGGCGACATCAAGGTCGAAGCCAAGCGCATTGTTCTCGAGCGCATCATCCGCGAGAACAACCTGAGCGGCGCGGAATTCGTTACACTGGGCGACGGCCCCGTCGAGATGCGTGAATGCCGTAAGCGCGGCGGCATCGCGGTGGGCATCGCCAGCGATGAAGTGCAGCGCTTTGGTCTCGATCCCGCCAAGCGCACACGACTGATCCGTGCCGGGGCCGACTTGGTGGTTCCAGACTTCAGCCAGCTTGACACGCTCTTGGATGTACTCGGGGTTCAAAGACACGGAGAGTCAATTAGTGAACAAACATCTGACTGAATGGATTGCCCGCTATCCCTTTGACAGGCTTTGTGGCTGTCAATACAACCTTTGCCAACGACGCGAACGCTGATTTTTTACCCAACGGGCACTAGCCTTCGGTAAGAAAAGTTCTTTGGGATGCACCGACAATCGCATCCTTCTATCGAATCTCGTCGCCGCCTGCGAAACCTGACTAAACATGACATTGGTGCCCACGAGAGGCAAAGGGGCATCCATTAGAGGCGAGGTCAAGAGATAAAAAGGCCCCAGTTTGAGTGTGTTGCCGAGGCGGGTGAAGCCCTGGGCACTCAATCGTCGAATCCCCCAGCAAAATCCATGACGCACATGGAGCCATACTGTGTATGCGGGCCATTAGCGACGCCGACGACGCGGAACGCTCCGGTATAGATATTCTTGCGATGACCACGATTCGCAACGCCATCATCAACAATGAGCTGCACCACGATCGCACGAGCATCTCCGAGTCCATAAGAGATGTTCTCCCCTACCAACTTCTGCCAGCGCCCTCGCCGATTGACCCGTTGCACTGTTGTGCTCTCATCCGATCCACTATGCCCGACGATACCCTTTGGACCCGTGTCTTTGGCATGGTCATCGGCAGCCAGCGAAAGTCCCTCAGAGGGCTTCAGAGAGGAAAGTGACTTCGCCTTTTCGAGAAACGCGATGGCCTCATCAATGGCCACCACCCCTTCCTTGCTTTGAATGTTGCCCCGTTTAGTGGCAAAAACACCGTTGCCCTGATGTCGCTCACGAAGCTCTCGGAGAAATGCGGCATAGGCCGACGGATCACTGCGTGCCATGTTGAGTTCCTTGATGACGTCCCACGCCAAGCTCGAGAGATAGCTGGGGGTATCATCATGAGAAACCGCTGGTTTTCCCCGCCCCATACCAGCCAGAATCTCTTGATGCCTCTTCAGTGATGCTTTATGCTCAGCCGCGGTATGTTCCATCAGGTACCCGCGATCCTCCTGGCACAGGGCTGACGGCGAGATCTTCACCTGGCCGCCATCTTCCTGCTCCAGGACAACAAGCCCACCTATGCTGTTTACATAGCGGGCCGTAATAGCCGTTCCCTTTCGCGAATGCCAAGTCCGCAGAGGCGCGTCTTCGGCTAGGCCCAGATGCGCGGTCATCAAAAAAATCATGACTGCCTTCACACATCGTTTCATCATTTCAAGTCCCTCACCCGCAATTGAAAACGCTTGCCATCCACACCGTCACGTCTCGTGATTATCATACTAAATGACCTTCACTAAGGAAAAAATGGTTCATAAGCAAATCCCCGATCGACTCAAAACAAATGCGCGCTGCGGCTTGAGTCCAATTTGCGAACAAGGCCTGAACGTAAGGGGGATGCCGGCCTACTTGAATCACAGGCATCAAAGGGCCAGCACTCGTTCAAACATGGAGTAAACCTAAATCGAAAGTCACCCAGCCTTCGCGCTTCGCTATCGTCGTCGACCCATGATTCTGAGAATTCGGAGAAAGAGATTGATGATATCCATATAGAGCGAGGCCGCACTATCGACTGCATTATCGACAGTCTTCGGAATCCGGTTCGCCCTCCCCCAATCATACCCGATATACCCGCAAAATATGACGACAACAATCCAATCAATAATCCCGTGGTGAGTTTTGAATATAAAAACCTCGACCAACTCGACAATAATGACAGCGAACAGAGCAATGCCCAATGCTCCTGCGATTCTTTCAAAGAACCGAGGAAATGTTGAACCAAGCACCATCATTATGGCGGTAACAGCCCCTGTGACCTGTATGGCATCGAGAACAATGGACGTATCGTACTGAGACACAACAAGGTTGATAATGAGACCAAAAGGCACAACCACGAAATTGTACCCGATAAAACTGACAAACGGATTGTCCGATTTTGAATAGAGAAAGACACCGAAAAAACACGATGCAAAATACCCAATAAAGAATATAAGAGGAGAAATGCTGGCGATAGACTCATAAGGAATGGTCTTAACCATTATCGCATTAACTAAAAATCCCCAGCATAAGACTAAACCGATAATGAGATTGTAGACATTCGCGCTAATCCGTTGTCCCGAGGACTCATTCTCTGTCCTTTTGAAAACCGTGTTTTCCATTCTTAATCCCTTTCTGTTTTCTAGTTTCCAAGTTTGACCCTGCTTGCCCCCAACCTCACGTTGACTCAAATCCACCAGCACACACGCGATGGCAATCTTTTATCTTAAGGGCTATCGCCCTCATTGTTCTGCCCCGTCTCTCATGTCAATCCAGTTTTCCAACCATCTCACCGTTAAATCCCTGTCAAGCATTCGTGGAGGTGGTGGTGGAACGATTTCTTCTGTAACGGCGACTTCTCGTCCTCGGTACGTCTCAGCCAGCTCTTTGAATGCATGTCCTTGGGCCTTAATCTTCTGATCGTGCGTGATCAAACCGAGAGAATACTCAAGAGGATCGAACTGATATTGTGGATCAAGATCGTGGCTCGACCACCAAGTGAACCAGTTCACACCCGAATGAATTGCATTCAGCGTGGATTCGTTTAGGAATCGCGGGATATTCTGCGGGTCGGTCCACTTCTCAGACATTCCATATTCCTGTATCCAGACAGGTTTGCGGACATCACCTGCGTAGGAGCGTGCCAACGCAGCCATGGCCTCTGGCAGACGAAGGCATCGGGAATCAAAGCAATTACCCTTGGCGAGATCAAGCATTCCTGTGAATTGAGTCCAGCAGTGCAACGGTATAATCTTCTGGGTATCAGCTAGGCCTTGAGGCGAGAATGTCGTAGGGCGAAACCATGGATTGTTATCGACTCCATTCACGTGGATACCCTTGGGCAAGCACTCGTCCGCAAGAGACAACATGTGACGATTCCACTGGTCACCGATGAATTCATCCGTTTGCCAGCAACAATTCAACTCATTTCCGAGATCTAGCCCTAGAACGTTGTCATGTGATTTCATTACTTCGGCGACACGCTTCACATAATATTCCTGATGAGCCTGGCTCTCCGAAAGTCGATAGAATGAAGCGTCAGACTGAAAGGGTGGTTTGAAGGCGTAACCTGAGAGCCAACCCACAAAAACGCTTACGCATACGTCAAGCTGCCGCTTATCTGCCAGCTCAATCAGGATGTCTAGACGATCAAGATGTGCCTGGCTTACCACCTTGGGATTGGGCTGAAAGAATGGCCAGATCAGCATGATGCGAATGTGATCGGCACCCAGTTCGGCTATAGCATCCAAGTCTTCAGCGATGGCGTCAGACTGAAAATCATTCCAGCAGTACCACCAAGACCGAGTGGGTGTGTAGTTCACCCCAAAGCGATAGCGAGTTAATCCAAATCTCATATTTCTTCTCCTGATTGCCCGCCATCCGACAGGTCACGTGGCGGATTGCACCGGAAGATTAACACTCGTAAGTGTCTTGCGATGCCAAGTATATGCCACAGCATGACTGATGCTTGCAATCTTTATTGGAAGGGCTGATAGACAGGTAAAGGCTATCCCATATTTGAGGCTCTAAAGTGGTAAGCTGCTACTGGCAGCTAACAACGAAAGAAGCGAATAGGCTTTCTAAACCTTCATCGTAAGACGCTCACATTCTTCACGCATTGCCGGTTTCAGTCGACGCTTTCGATATAGCCCTACTCAACCTACAGAACCAGTATACACGCTTGACGGATGCGATCAGAAGCGTACTTTGTCGGTATCAAGATGACGACCCTCTCGGAGTGATATAGATCACAATAAAAAGGAGATGCACAATGGCAACCATCACGTTGGAAGGAAATTCTGTGACGACCGTAGGCGAGTTGCCAAAAGTTGGAAGTGAGGCACCTGCCTTCACTGCATTGAAAGCCGATCTGTCCGAATGCACATTGGGCGATCTGCGTGGCAAGCGCGTGGTATTGAATATCTTTCCCAGCATCGACACAGGGGTTTGTGCGGCATCCACACACCACTTCAACAAGGACGCCGGATCGCTTGCGAACACAGTGGTCGTTTGTGTCTCGGTTGACCTACCGTTTGCACTAGGTCGCTTTTGCGCAGCCGAAGGCCTTGATAATGTGGTTCCGGTCTCAGTTTTCCGCAATCCAGAATTCGGAAGCCGGTACGGCGTCTCCATCACCGATGGTCCCTTGGCCGGGTTGTTGTCTCGTGCTGTCGTGGTGATTGACGAAGCAGGTACCATCATCTATACAGAGCAGGTCCCTGAAATCGCGTCGGAACCCGACTACACGTCCGCACTCTCATCCCTTTAGGCTGGGGCAAAACACGTGGGGCTAGGCAGCGATGGGAGAGATCGCTTTACCGAAACACATGCACAGTTTCGTTTCTACGAAAAAAGAGGTCAGCACACATGCGCTGGCAATTTTCAATATTTATGAATAGGGGGTATTTCCTTTACTGGACTACCCCCTCTTGGCATTAGTCAGTACGTTCTTGTCTTGTCATCCTGAGCGGAGTCGAAGGATCTTACGTGCAACGCGATCCGACTGACAAGAGATCCCTCGACAAGCTTCCGTCCTACGCTCTCCGAGCTTCGGAGGACAGGCAGGGATAACATGACAAGTGCACCCGCTGCATATTGTATGTAGTCCAGCGAAAGAGATACCCAAATTTATGAATATTATGCGTGCCACAAATCATAACCGACCCTATAATGGTGGCAATTAAAAGGAATGCATGAATGCAATAACCGATATTTGGCAGCGTGGGCGGATTTTGCAATCCGCACTTAAAGAGCATCGAGCCTGCATGCGTAGTGTATACTCAATGGCGGACCAAGTCCTTCAAAACCCCGCGGGAACACCCGACGCGTACACCGTTGAAATGAGTCCCATTCCCCCGGCGTTTTACTCCTTACGGAAAAATCTTTTCTCGCTACTGTTCATGTCTGTTTATTTCATGCTGGAGATTCCGGCTGACCGCCGCCACCTTTACGGAAAACTCAATCATCTTTTTCGCGCATGGGTTACCAGTGCCGACAATCTTTTGGATAACGAATCGAAGGTCGTCATTCCACTTCAGATTTCAGGGAAGTCGCGCGTCATGCGAGAAGTGGTTACCGTCATGGCAGCAGACCGCATTATGGGTGCCATGCTAGCCGATGCCGTGGCTGCAGGAACACTCTCGGAAACAGAGTCACGGGAAATCCTCTTCGGATCCTTACAGGTGCTTCTGCCAAGTGCTGCACAGGAAGCCTCTGAGGAGCAAGGCGTTCTGTTGCGGCCGGATCCTGAGCATGTCCTCTCGACAATTCACCGGTACAAGACCGGGCTCCTCTTCCATATTCCCCTGCTGGGGCCAGAACGCATTGAAAGCGGAATATACCAAGACCGGATGGATCGAACAAAGGCGGCTCTCATGCAGTTTGGTTTGGGCTGTCAGCTGCTTGACGATATCCGCGATATGGGACGCGACTTGCGTGAACACCGGCATAACTATGCACTATCCCTACTCCATCGCGATTTCCCCAAGACCTATACCGCGTACCTTCAAAATCCTGCGAGAGATCGCCTCTATCGCCATTTGCCAGAAGTAGCGCTACCCACAGCCAAGCGAGGCCTGCACTATATGCGTAACGGGCTTCGCGAATTAGATGCGCTTGGCCTAGGAATTGACCCCGTCGGGGCCGATGCCATTGCTACGGGCATGTTTTCCATATTAGATTTATCGGACATAAATTATGCCTAACCTTATCGCACACAACATGTCGACCACGGCAGCCGGCACAACTGGGAGGACGCTCGACTATGCCGCTCCACTCTACGACTGGCTAGCGCCACTTATGGTTTTTGGCTTTGAGCAGCGATGCGCCCGGCATGTCATTGAGAGACTCGGAATTGCCGCCAATCACCGCGTGCTGGATGTTGGCTGTGGAACCGGATCCCTCACGCGCAAGATCGCAACCCACCTTGATGATGCACAAGGGGGTGCAGTTATCGGTGTAGATGCTGCAGAGCGAATGTTGGACGTTGCACGAAGAAAAGCTCCACCAAACAGCCCAATGCGATTTAAGGCTGCTTTAGCAGAAAATCTACCCTATCCCGATGCAAACTTTGAACGGGCAGTCTCCACGTTTTTCTTTCATCACATCGAATTTTCTCTCAAACAAAAAGCATTGCACGAGATGTGGAGAACACTCGTGCCAGGTGGAAAGGCTGTCGTAGTCGATGTCGACATTCCCACTACCCTGATAGGTCGGACGTCTGCCTGGGCTGGATACTGGATTTTCCGACAAGAGGAGATTCGAGAGAACATTGAAGGGCGTCTGAGGGATGCCTTTGAGGCATCCCCCTTTCAGAGCTGGCGGCAACTCTCCCATCACTCTGGCTACATATCTCTGTTTGAACTTCAAAGGTAATATCATGCGATATGGTGTGAAACGCTTTTGCCAGTATACCGGCATCGCCCTCCTATTGGTGGGTTCTCTTGCCGCGCAATATGGCGCCGCTCTGGAGGAAAACCCAATAGCAGTAGCCCTTCAGAGTTCTGTCCAGAAGTATGTCGACATCCTCTCTGAAGCGGCCGAACAGAATCCTACAAAAAACACGTTTCGACGCATTATGAAACCTTATGTCACCGATCTTCCTGGGGTTCGCGCAGCAACCCTACTGGATCCTGACTTCAAAATTAGACAGGTCTACTTCCGGCGCCACTTCGCCGGAATTGGCTACGACGTAAAATCACAAGATGTGATGAAATCGTTCTTTACGATGATGACCCAGAAACCTGAGCCTCAAATCAGCGGCCCGACATTGCCAAAGCTGTTACGACCTTCCTTTGTGGCGCTACGCCACCCCATCATGCGTGACAACTCGCTAACGGGGGTCCTCACCATGTTCATTGCTACTGACACGCTTCTCGCACAAGCAGGACTTTTGGACGGCACGGCCTACCGTATCACGAGTCCCGATGTCGGAGTCGTCTCCAAGGGCACACTTTCTGAACATTGCCAAAAGACCGTTATCCCGCTACCCTCAACACAGTGGACAATTGAATATGACTCAACAAACACATACAAAACACCAAACAGAGAGGAATCATCCCATGAATAAAATCGGTCGACGTTCTACAACGCTCTTGGTACTCGCGACGCTGGTCACATCCCTTGCCGTTTACGCAGGAGGCATTGTGAAGCAGGCTGTAGATGCCGCACACTGGATCCTGAAACAATCGACGACCTACAGCGAAAAGGAGAACTACTCGAAAGTGATTCCTCACGTACTGCTAGGCTATGATGCAAACGGAGACACGCTGCAAGGTATTGCGATGCGATCGTTCAAAACATATGAACGCGTCACTGCGCTTATCGCATTAAAACGGCAAGACGATCAGATTGTCATTGATGTCGTGGATATTCCTGACATTGGAGTCATCAAAGACATTGGAAAACAACTCAAGGTGCTCGACGCCCTTAAAGGCGTTAGCGGTACGGTCGTTCAAGATGCTTCTGGAAAACGAATTCCAATTGATGGTGTAACGGGGGCCACTCGCTATCAGAAACGCATTTCCCTCTACCTGGATAAGATGGCAGAAGCATTATTGCAGGAAATGAAACAAGATCCCGGCTGGTCAAGAAAACCCGTCAAAAAGCAGTAGAGATGCAATCATGCTTCGATTAATTAAAGCGCACTGGAAATATCCAGAGTTTCCCGAAGAGCCGGCTTTCCTTGCTCCTCCTGGAACCGCTTGGCCACCACCTTCGGGTCAACAGCCGCTAAGAACGTCTGAACAGTCCTATCCAGAGTTTCTTGATGCAATCGGATTGGTGGGAATGGGTGGCAGCATGTTCCCGGCAGGAAAGAAACTGGCAGCCTCCAAGAATATCCAAACCGTTGTAATCAACGCTGTCGAGTGCGAACCCGGCGTAACAATCGACAGAGCCTTATTGCTATACCATTCTTCACTCGTGCGCGCCGGTGCCGAAGCAAGCGCTGAGGCATGCGGTGCAACGCATATTGTCATCGCTATTGCGCGGAAC
>CAZNWT010000038.1:0-37161 GCA_964576795.1 uncultured Victivallales bacterium | reverse complement strand
GGGGGGTTAACCTTTGCCCCACGGGGGGGTTTATTCCCGGGGGGGGGGGGGGGGCTCCGGTTTTCCAAATCTTTTAAAAAACGTTAAAAACAGGGGGTGCCCCCCCCCCCCCCCCCCCGACGTCGTTCCTCCGTTGAAAAATATAGGGAGGAAACTTGCGTAGGAGCCCTTAATCTTTTGCCATAATATTTCGCCCTAATCTTTTTGAAGGGGGAGAATAGATTAAGGTGAAAGAGAAGGGCGAAATATTAAGAAAATGCGACTTCTCATTCCGCAGTTTTAGTTCCTACTCGCCCCACTTGCATATTGTGCAGTGGTGGCAGTCCAAGTGGATGGGGGAAGGTATTATCTTGCCTTTGCGCTTTGCCGTTTCGGCCTGAACATGATTCATCAGCGCGAGAAGGCAGCCCAAGGCGATAAAACCGCCGGGAGCCAGAATCATGAGTACCATAGGTTGGAACCCACCAATCGTGATCTGGGGAAGACCCTGCCAAATGGTGAGTGTTCCTGCTCCCAAAATCTCTCGGCATGTCCCCAGAATGCATAGACTAAGGGTGAAGCCAAGCCCCATCCCGATGCCGTCTGCAATAGAAAGCAGGATGGAATGTTTCGAAGCAAAAGCTTCAGCACGCCCCAAGATGATGCAATTGACGACAATCAGAGGAATAAAGAGCCCAAGATTAGCGTGCAGAGCGGGGGCGAATCCTGCCATGACCAAGTCAACAATCGTGACGAAAGTAGCGATGACCACAATGAAGCAAGGGATTCGAACTTTGCTGGGGATGAAATTGCGAATGGCAGAAATCACGGCATTTGAGCACACCAGTACGAAGGTGGCTGCGATCCCCATTCCAAGGCTGTTTTCAAGCGATGTTGTTACGGCTAGAGTGGGGCACATCCCCAGTACAAGTCGAAAGATGGGATTCTCTTCCCACAGTCCCTTGATTAGTTCTTTCCAAAATTGCATCGCTTACTTTCCCGTCTCTTGGATTGTCTGCAGATTTGCAAGATAGACATCAATGGCTTTTTTTACCGCTTTGGTTACCGCACGAGAAGAAATCGTTGCTGCGGTGATTTGGTCAATATCACCACCATCCTTCGTCACGGCCCAGTGGGTGGTTTCCAGAGCCTTATCGGCAAACTTGGCTTTAAAGTTGTCTGTTTCGATGTTGGCACCTAAACCGGGAGTTTCTTTTTGTCCTAGAATGGCGATTGCCTGAGTTTTGTTCTCGGCGGTGACGCCCAGCATAAGCGAAATGTCGCCTCCGTAGCCAGCCGATGAGGTTGTTTCAACTGCTGCCCCAACAAAGTTTCCTGATTTTCGGGCAACATAAAAACACCAGCTTCGGCCCCCATGATTAATCTTACAAATATTCACATCCGGATGATTATCGCAGGAAGGAAGTACATCTTGTATCGCATTGAGTTGTTTGAGTTGCTTTACTTCCGCAATGCGATCTTTTGTCAGGGCATCCACCCCTGCGAGCAAGGCCCCCGCGAACGTGCAGATGATGGTTACCGTGAGAACAAGTCGTAGCATTTCTTTCATGATGTGCCTCGTTTTCGGCCAAAGACACGGGGACGTGTTGCCCGGTTGATCAATGGTGTGATGGAATTCATCAAAATGATGGCAAAGCTGACGCCCTCTGGGTAGCCACCCCAGCGCCGTATGATCATGGTGAGGAGGCCGCATCCAACTCCAAAAATAAGCATGCCCTGTTTTGTGAGTGGCGAGGTAACCATATCAGTTGCCATAAAGATGGCCCCGAGCATGAGTCCTCCACTTAGGAGATGAAAGAGCACCGGCATGTTGGCATCAGGCTGCGCGATACGAAGAATGGCTGCGAAAATTGCCACGGTTCCAATATAGGCAACCGGAATGTGCCAGGAAATGCACCGCCGATAGAGGAGGTACAGTCCTCCTAGAATAAGAGCAAGGGCCGACACCTCGCCGATGCAGCCGCTCATGTTACCAAGTAGGTAATTAAGCATGGAGGTGTTGCCCCAGGTTACGGGACAGGTCTGATTCGTAGCGAGGGCCGTTTTAACAGCACCGAGCGGTGTGGCGGTGGTTGTGCCATCAATCCAGCTCAGCGCTGTCCATCGGGCGGCATTGAGGGGGGCATGCCACTTGGTCATCGCGACCGGGAACGAAACCAAAAGCGCCACGCGACCAATGAGTGCGGGGTTAAAGGGGTTGTAGCCAATCCCACCGAAAAGTTGTTTTGCAATGGCAATCGCAAAAATACAGCCCACTAGAGCCATTCCAGAGGGAAGCGATGGCGGCAGGTTGAATGCCAGAAGCAGTCCGGTTACAACTGCGCTGAGATCAAAAATGCCGAGGTCGCGCCCCATGAGTTTGCGACATAGAGCTTCGGTTACTACGCAGCCAACGACGCAGACCGTTACCAGACGAACAGCGTGCCACCCGAAATAGTGAAAGCTTAAGAGTAGAGCGGGAACCAACGCAATGATTACATCCAGCATAATGCGCTGGACAGAAGCGCCTGAGTGCGCGTGAGGGTTGGTGCTGACGATATATTGTGTTGTGTCCTGATCTGCCATGGGTTGTCTCTGACTATTTCTTTTGAGCCTGTCGGCGCTTGAGCATCACTTTCGATTTTCCCTGCTTCATATGTTGAACCAGAGGGCGGTGGGCGGGACACGCAAACGCGCAACAACCGCATTCGATGCAGTCGAGAACGTTGAGTTCTTCGGCCGCTTCATAGTCCTCGGCTTCCAGCATCTGACTCAACTCTGCGGGTACGAGATACATGGGACATGCTTCAATACAGCGTCCGCAGGCAATGCAGGGCATGGAGTTGAATGTTTGTGTCTCCTGGGGTGCGAGAAACAGCAGCCCAGATGTCGTTTTTGTTGTCGTCGCGTCGAGTCCGGGTTGTGCAAGGCCCATCATCGGGCCTCCTGAAATAATCTTTGCCACATCACCTTTGAGCCCACCGCAAAAGGCTAGCAAATCTGAGTAGGGGGTGCCGATACGGTTGAGCACGTTCCGGGGTTCTGCTACAGGGTGCCCCGTCACCGTTGTAACGCGTTCGGTTAAGGGCTTTCCGTTAACGATGGCATCCCAGACGGCGAGCGTCGTCCCGACATTTTCCACCACGCACCCCACGTCCATTGGCAGTTTGCCGGAGGGGACCTCGCGCCCTGTAGTTGCAAAGATCTGCTGTTTCTCAGCACCCTGGGGGTACTCTGTTTTTAAAACGGTGATGCCCACGTCGCCTTCGGCATTTGCCATCGCCTGTTCCATGGCGGCAATGGCCTCGGGCTTGTTATCTTCAATCGCAATACGCACCGTTGTTGCACCCAGAATTTTGCGGATAATTTGGCAGCCCACCCAAATGGTGTCTGCGCGTTCAATCATAAGCCTATGGTCGGCTGTAAGGTAAGGCTCGCACTCGGCACCATTGAGAATCAACGTGTCTATGGGTTTGTCGGGGGGCGGTGAGAGTTTGACATGGGTTGGAAATCCGGCCCCTCCCATTCCGGCAATGCCCGCGGCGGCGATTTTTTCGACGAGGGTTTTTGGGGCGGTGCTTTGCCAATCGGCAATACCCTCAAGGCCTTCGATCCATGTGTCTTCGCCGTCAGGCTCGATTACAACGATTGCGGCGGTTGTTCCCATGGCCGTTGGGGCTTCGCTAACCGCTTTGACGGTTCCAGAGGAGGGGGCATGAACGGCAGCAGAGATGAATCCGGCGGTTTCTCCGATGAGCTGTCCGCGCAAAACGCTGTCGCCTTTCTTGACGATGGGGTTTGCCGGTGCTCCCAGATGTTGTGACATTGACACGGAAAGCAACGCTGGGATGGGCATGTTCTCAATGGCTTTGTCGCGGGCGAGTTCTTTGTGGTACGCGGGATGAATTCCGCCATTCACTTTAAACTTTGCTGGAATCGCTTTCATCTCAACCTTTATCCTTCACGCTTCGTCTCGGAGGCTTCACCCTCGGTTTGTTCAGGAGCCGTCTCGGGCTTTGCTGGTGCGGGGTCCTCGGAGTCACCCCGTTTGATGATGCATTTCCCGGGGCATTTCTCAACAATCCCCTCGTTCTCTACGGGTATGTCGTAGTTGCGGCGGGCGAGGAATCCATCCATCTCGAAAGCATCACCTGCAAGTTTGACGCACATTCGGCAGCCTATGCAGCCTACCTGGCATGCCTTCTTGACAACGGGCCCCTTGTCTTTCGAGCTGCAAAGGACGTGAATGGTTCTGCTGATTGGAACCATTTTGATCAGATTGCGAGGACAGGCGCTGACGCATGCACCGCAGCTGATGCAAAGTTCCGGATGGACGATCGCCACACCTTTCTTGATTTCAATTGCCCCCACCGGACACACATTGGCGCAACTTCCATACCCCAAACACCCATAGCGGCAAACCTTATCGCCTCCGGCTACGGCGGCCGCAGCCGTACAGTCTGCGACTCCATTGTAAAGATGTTTGCGAGGCGCTTTATCGGAATCCCCGGCGCACATGACGACCGCCACTTTCTTCTCTTCAACCGAGGCTTCTATGCCCATGGCTTTTGCTATGGCATCTAGGACTTCGGCCCCTCCTGGCGCACACAGATTGATGGCAGCACCATCATTGATAATAGCTTTGGCATAGTCTGCACAGCCGGCGAAGCCACAACCTCCACAGTTGGCTCCAGGCAGGATCTCCTCCATCGCTTCTACGCGCGGATCCTCCTTGACGGCAAGAAATTTGGCTGCAAGTGCCAAGGCAGTTCCACAGACCAAGCCGACTCCGCCGATGGCTCCAGCCGTGATGAGTATGGTGTTGATATCCATTATTTTACGAGGGTGGCGAATCCCATGAAGGCCAAACTGAGTAATCCTGCTGTTACCAAGGCAATAGCGACACCTTGGAAGGCACGGGGTGGGTTGGCGCGGTCAATTTTTTCACGTAGACCGGTAAAGATGATCAGAGCCAGCGCAAACCCGAGCGAGGCGGCTAATCCAAAGACGACGGCTTTTGGGAAACTGTATTTGAGTTGAACATTAAGAACCGCGACACCCATCACTGCACAGTTGGTTGTGATGAGGGGCAGAAAGATGCCGAGAGCGCCATGAAGCTTTGGGGCCGATTTCTTCATGACAATGTCGACGAGCTGTACAAACGAAGCGATCACAAGAATAAATGCAATGGTTTGCAAGTAGCGAAGATCAAGTTTAAAGATGCCATCAGGATGAAGGAGATAGCGCTGGAGCCCCCATGTAACGGCTGAGGCTGCCGTCATAACAAAGATGACGGCTCCACACATTCCCAGCGCTGTACTCAGCTTTTTGGAGACACCGAGAAAAGGACAGATTCCCAGAAATCGGGTCAGCACGAAATTGTTGACCAGAACGGCCCCGAGGATGATGAGTACGTAGGTTATCATGACGCCCTTGTTTTCTGAGTCGACTGTGAAATTGGAGGATGGAAGACTATAATGGGGAACGCGAATAGGAAAGCAAAAAATCGAATCCGCGAGGATCCGAACCATTGTATGGCGTATTCCGTTTGCCCCCGGTGGGCTTGTCCCACTGGAGTGAGAGTTTGTGAGTTATATTGAAAAACGGGGGAACAAACTAAAGGTTACTAAGTTTGTGGCATTTGATTTACTTGTGGGCAATCTTTGCGAAATACTGTAATCTCATCCAAAGAAGCGGAGGGTATTGCATGCAGTGGTGGAGGGGAGAAACAATCTATGTGTGAACAGCAAGAGTCTGATGTGAATGGCGCAGCAATTGAAACGCGCGAGTGGCTTGAGTCATTGGATGAAGTGCTTCTGCGCGAGGGAGACGCGACGTATTTTGTCAGCAAAAAGTAATTGCTGGTTCCGGTGTTGTGACGGTAAGGATGAGGCGTTAGGCGAGCGCATTGTGCAGCGCTACGAATGAATTTGAATTAAAGTGAGTGGAAAAGACAAACCTTAAGGAAGGGGTGGAGAATGCAGATTCTTGATTATGCAATGCAGATGGAGCTTGATGGCGAGAAGTACTATCGTGAATTGGCAACAACCTGTCAAGATGGTGGCATTCGGGGCATTCTTGAGTACATGGCCGATGCCGAAGTGAAGCATTATGAAACCTTGAAACAGATTAAAGATTCGGGTGTTGTCGACATGGCGGCTGATGCTGTACGTTCCAAAGCCAAAACCCTCTTTCAGGAGATGATGGAGAGTGGCGAGACGTTTGACTTCAACGTCTCAGAATTGTGCCTCTATGAAAAGGCCCGTGACGTTGAGTTTAAGACGCGCGATTTCTATCTCGAGCATGCTGAAGAGGTTGTTTCTGATGACGCGAAGGCATTGTTCAAGCGGCTTGCAGATGAAGAGGGGCTTCACGCCAATATTATTGCCAGCATCATTGAATTTGTTGAGCATGCCGAACCTGGTCACTGGGTCGAAGATGCGGAGTGGTACACGAAGGAAGTGTACTAAGTATTCGTTAAACGTTAAGTGGCCGTTGAAAAATTAGAGATTCCTCGACTTCGTTCGGAATGACACCCTCGGGGTTGTCGGATTATCTAACGAATTGTCATGCTGAGCTTGTCGAAGCATCTCGCCAAAGGCATTTCTGGGAGCTTTTTCAACAGCCACTTAACCTCTAACGCCCTCTACGCGATCCGTCGGCAGCTTAATGCACAGGTGATCGTGCCGGCGGGGTCCATGGGAGGCGCGATTTCACCATTGGGATACTCAATGGCGTTGTCATGTGATTCTTGAATGCGACGCCGGAAGGCGCATGCATAATTTTCGACCCAATCCGTGATGGCGCCGTTGCCGAGGTCATATCCGGCTTTTTCCGATTCAATCCATTTATAGCGATTGATCTCGTCTGTCTGAAGCTGCACAAATTCATGAAGAGTCATAAAATGTCCTTTTTCTACGGGAAAGTAGACCTGTTCAGGAGATTTAGAAACTGACTATTTGTGGAGTTCTATATAATTGGGAGATTAAGCGCAAGTGAAATTCGCTTTAAAATTGGGTGTTTTATTGCAAAGTGATAAAGTTCTGGTGTTGCATTTTAATTCAGCACTGTTATAATGCCACTGAAATGGTATCAAATTAGAGATTTGAATGGGATGCCGTGTCGTTGGAATAGGCTGCGGATCCGTTTTGGATGAAAGGAAATAGAGATGGCTTGGGAATATTCGGAGAAGACGAAGAAACTCTTCATGGATGCTGTTCACGGAAAACCGGGAACGCACATGGGAGAGATTGAGAATGCGGACGGAATGGGGGAGCACGGGTCAATTTCCTGTGGTGATGCGATGCGGTTCACGTTTCGTGTGGAACGTGATGCCGAGGATCCCACCCTGGACGTGATTACCGAAGCCTGTTATTTGACCTTTGGTTGCACCTCGGCGATTGCAGCGTCTGAGGCGCTTTGTCAAATCATTGAGAAGGAACGGCGGACGCCGATTGAGGCGTTGGCGATTACGAATACCGATATCGTCGATTTTCTTGGGGGACTTCCTGAACAGAAGATTCATTGTTCTGTGATGGGTGCCGAGGCGCTTGATGCGGCGGTTTTCAACTGGGCGCAGAAGCGAGGCGTTGATCTCAGGGCGCTGG
The DNA here is from genome assembly GCA_964576795.1 of uncultured Victivallales bacterium. Lineage (GTDB taxonomy): Bacteria > Verrucomicrobiota > Kiritimatiellia > UBA8416 > UBA8416 > JABGOW01. The sequence goes on along the minus strand of CAZNWT010000038.1, from coordinate 29,575 downwards.
GGATTGATGTACATGAAGATGAGATGGAGGAGGGGCGTGTTGTTTGTAAGTGTTTCTCGCTGACGGAGCCCTACATTCGCCGCAAGGTTAAAGAGCTTGGGTTAAAGACAATTCCAGAGATTACGAGTGCCATCAAAGCCGGTGGCGCCTGCATGGCCTGTCACCACAAACCGGGTGGGCTGCAAGATATACTGGATGATACATGGGGTAAGGCTCAGACGCGCATTCGGCAAGAGGGGGATTTGGGCGCAAACGCGAGTGCAGAGGATGCTGTACCGCTTTCTGCATATCAACTTGGCAAGCATGTGGAGCAGGCTATGGACGAGCATATACGCCCTATGTTGCAACGCGATGGGGGTGATGCTGAAATTGTGGATATCAAGGATGCCGTGGTGTACGTGCGTCTGGCGGGGGCCTGTGCTGGCTGCGCAGGTGCCACAACCACACTGAAACTTTTGGTTGAGAAGACGCTCAAGGAACAGGTGGATGAGCGGATTCGTGTGATCGCGGTGAGTGCGTTATGAAGCAGACCATTTATATGGATAATAACGCTACGACGGCGGTTGCTCCTGAAGTGTTTGAGGCGATGATGCCCTTTTTGACTGAGCAATATTTTAATCCTAGTTCCATGTACGCACAGGCGGAGGGACCAGCGCACGCTATTGCCGCATCCCGCAAGACGGTTGCTCAGTTTCTGGGTGGGGTTGAAACGAGTGAAATTATTTTCACGAGTTGCGCTTCAGAAAGCAACAATGCAGCTGTCTTTGGATGCATTCGGGCCGCGTCTGCGCGTCGGCACATCATTACCACGGAAGTGGAGCATCCGTCTGTGTTAGAGGTGTGTAAAGAGGCTGAACGCGAAGGGTGTGAGCTTACGATTCTTGGCGTGGATGAACATGGGCAGCTCAATGTGACGGAGTTTATTCAAGCGCTGCGGCCCGATACGCTGCTGGTCTCTATCATGCATGCCAACAACGAGACGGGCGTTATTTTTCCGATTGAAGAGTTGTCGAGGTTGACGAAGGAAACCGATTCGGCAATTGTGTTTCACACCGATGCCACGCAATCCCTCGGGAAGTTGGATGTGGATTTGACGCAGGGGTTTTCCCATGTTGATCTGCTTTCGTTTTCAGGGCATAAGCTCCATGCTCCGAAAGGGGTCGGAGGGCTTTACATGCGTAAGGGCTCTGCTTGTCGTCCCTTACTGTATGGGGGACATCAGGAGCGTGGACGTCGGGCTGGAACGGAGAATGTCTGCTATATTGTAGCGTTGGCGAAGGCGTGCGAGCTTGCTTCCAAAGCGCAGGACGATGAGCCGAGGGTGCGTCGGTTGCGAGATCGGATGCAAGCTGAGCTGCTGGAAAAAATACCCTATATTCAGGTGAATGGTGCGGGGTCCCCCCGTTTGCCAAACACGCTGAACATCGCGTGTCACTACATTGAAGGTGAGGGGATTCTCTATCAGCTTTCTGAATATGGGATTTGTGCGTCAAGTGGATCGGCTTGTACGTCTGGATCGCTGGATCCTTCGCATGTGCTCAAGGCAATGCATGTGCCCTTTACGGCGATGCACGGTTCCGTCCGATTTAGCCTTAGCCGCTATACGACTGATGAAGAGGTTGATACGGTTGTTGACGTATTCCCTGAAATTGTGCGAAGTCTGCGAAGGTTGTCTCCCTATTGGGATAATGCGCTCAATGCCCCCCGGCCGGGAGAAAATGAGAAAATTTGAAATTTAAAAGAAATAGTGAGTCGGGTAGCAATAGGTCAGTGGGACGGGTGGAAACCCAGAGTGCGGCAATGCAATTGCCGCCTGAGGGGTTTGGTCTCGAAGGGGGGGGGGCACTTCCAGCTTTGGATATTGCTTATGAAACGTATGGTGAGCTGACCCCGTCCCGCGATAATGTCATTTTCATTTGTCACGCGCTTTCCGGTGATGCTCACGTTGCCGGCTATTATACGAGTCCTGACAAGGATGTCGGCTGGTGGGATGAGATGATTGGTCCGGGGAAAGGAATAGACACCCGCTACTACTATGTCATTTGCGCAAATATTCTGGGAGGGTGCAAGGGCACGACGGGTCCACAGTCGATGAATCCAGAGACGGGGCATCCCTATGGCTCGCGCTTTCCAGAGATGACGGTTGGTGATATTGTTGAGGCGCACTGCCTTTTGCTGAACCATCTGGGTATTGAACGTCTCGCAGCCGTGGTTGGTGGCTCGTTTGGGGGGATGCAAGTTCTGGAATGGGCGATTCGTCGCCCAGACATGGCAGATCATTGTGTGTGTATAGCATCGGCGCATTGCCTTTCGGCTCAAGCGTTGGCATTTGACACCGTGGCACGGAATGTCATTACGGCTGATCCGGAATGGCAAGGTGGCGATTTTTATGGCACCGGATCCGGGCCCGTAAAGGGGCTTTCGCAGGCGAGGCAGATTGGGCACATTACCTATCTTTCCCAGGACATGATGGCGGAGAAGTTTGGTCGGGAGCGGTTGCCTGGACTGGATCCTGATTCCATCGACGCATCTGAATCTAGATTGCCCCCCCAGTTTCAGGTTTCAAGCTACTTGGATTATCAGGGACAAAAATTTACGGAGCGGTTTGATGCCAATTCCTATCTGCACATCATGCATGCCATGGATAATTTTGATTTGTCTGAACGGGCTGAATCCCTGGAAGCGGCATTTTTCGGTATTCAGTCAAAAATGCTGATTGTGGCCTTGAGTACGGATTGGCTATTTCCGCCGGCGCAGTCAAAGACGATTGCGAGTGCATTGCTGCGGGCGGGCAAGGAGGTGTCTTACTGTACGCTTCGGGCTCCCCAGGGGCATGATGCCTTTCTTGTGGCGATCGACCATCTGGCTGAGATGATTCAGGCATTTTTACCGTGGGTATCGGAGCGTGATGCGCATGCCGTGTCGGGCAGTGCTGATAATGGAAGCTCTGCAAAAGAATCAAAGACGCTTCAGGAACGCGATTTGTTGGTTAATATGATTAAGCCGGGATCTCGGATTCTGGATATAGGCTGTGGAAATGGCGAGCTTCTTGCGCAGCTTGATACGAAGCGAGCGGTTAAAGGTATTGGCGTGGATTATGATCCAGAGCAGGTGATTCGGGTATTGGATCGTGGGTACAGCATTTTTCAGGAGGATGTCGACGGCGGATTGGAAATGATCCCGGATTGCAGCTATGACTACGCGATTTTGAGCGAAACCCTGCAAGTCGTGCGTCGCCCGCGCGAGGTGCTGCATGAAATGTTGCGTGTTGCCCGAAAAGGCATTGTGAGTTTTCCGAATTTCGGGAAGTCGTCTCTCATTTTTCGGTTGTGGCGCACGGGGCGTATGCCGGTAGGTGGGGCGTTGCCATTTGAGTGGTATGATACGCCAAACATCCATCTGTTTACTCTGCTGGACTTTGTGACGCTTTGCCGTCATGACGGCATTGACGTGCTGGATATGGCTTGCATTCCAAGAGGCCTGTTCGGTCGCCTTCTCGTAAAGATGGGATTTTGTAATGCGGGTGCGGATCGGGTGTTGGTGAAAGTGGCGCGTTCTGACAAAACGAAGGGTTGGTCGGGAGAGGGCTTCCGATCTTGCAAGCGGACGAAGTGAGGCGATTAAGGGTATCCGAGTAAGTGTGCTCGACTAGGGGTAGCGACTAAGAGTATCGACTAAGAGCGAAAAGCGTGTGGAGAACGGTATTTGTTGCCAGAACGCCATGATATTAACAGTAGGGATGGCATTAAGAGCCAAGAATTCTAGCGGGGGGTATGATGCAAATGAAAAAACGTCTTGATGCGGCGCTGCCGGAGGTCCTTAGCGCACTGGAGCGGTGTGAGAATTGCCCTGCACGGCACAATGTTCGAAGAGGCATTTCCATGGCGGGTCAGCATGCTGTTGTTGACGTATTGGAGGCTTTGATCTCTGTGTTGTTCCCGGGGTGTCACCTTCGCCACGGCAGTCAGACGTCTGAAGCGGACGCGTTTTTGCTCAATGTGTTTGAGACTGCAGCGCTCGATCTTAGAAATCAGTGTCGTATGACGCTTGAGTATCAATGCATGCTGAGTGAGTGTGACGAGGATTGTAAAACGTGTGATGAGCGTGCTGTTGAGGCCGTTATGATTCTGGTGAAGTCGCTTCCCGACATTCTTGCTGTTCTTCAACAAGATGTTTTGGCGGCATACGAGGGGGACCCGGCTGCAAGATCTACAATGGAAGTTGTGATGAGCTATCCTGGTGTCTATGCGGTGATTGTGCATCGCATTGCACACTGCCTGTATCAGCAGAAGATTCCGCTGATTCCACGGGTCATGGCGGAATATGCCCACTCAAAAACGGGTATTGATATCCACCCTGGGGCGACAGTGGGTGAAGGGTTCTTTATCGACCATGGCACGGGTGTTGTGATTGGTGAAACCTGTGTGATTGGTAAGCGAGTGAAGCTGTATCAAGGCGTGACGCTCGGTGCTTTGAGTTTCGAAAAGGATGGGCAGGGGCGTCTCGTCAAAGGGACTAAACGGCATCCGAATGTGGAAGATCATGTTATCATCTACTCGGGCGCAACAATTCTCGGTGGGCATACGACAATTGGCACCGGATCTGTGATCGGCGGTAACGTCTGGCTCACGCATTCGGTTCCCCCCGGTTCAAAGGTCTATAATCAGCAGCCCAACCCGCTGATTCGTGAAGCGAATGGTTCATGGAAAACGGCCGATGGCCCCTGGGATGACTTGGGCGCGGGAATCTGAGGGGTAAATCTGGAAATGGAAAATTGGAAATTTGAAAGGGGGAGTGTGGAAAGTCGACCACAAACCTACTATGCCAGTGAAAAGATTGGGCAGAATAATTAAGGGCAGAATGATTAAGAACCCCAGCAAAGCGAAAGCAATCATTTTGCCGAAATCCTAACAGAGCCCAAGCATTTCAGCTTTCCCCATTTCAGCTTTCAGCTTTACTCCCCGATTTACTCCGATGCAAAGCGAGGTAGGGTGGGGTGCGTGAGTGGCAGGTTTTGTGGACGAAGTAGTATCGCGCCACATGATAGCTGGGGTCGAAGCCAAAGAAATTGAGCTTCATCTGTTCCAGTTCTTCCTCCCGATAACGTTCAAGGGGCTTATGTGCCTCATCTTGTTGACGCCGGTTTTGTTTTTTCGCAATGCGATCGGGTGCGGTTAGTGCCCATTCAGCGAGCAGCGTGTGGAGTTCAAATTCAAAGGTTTCACTGGCCAGAGCAATGTCTACGAGTCCGGCTTCCCGTGCTTCCGGCACACCGATGGGAAGTCGCCGGTTCATGATTGCCGCTCCGGTTTTACTGCGCTGGGGCAGGAGGTAGGTCCAGTATTCGGACCCGTATAAGTTGCCCATGTTTTTGTAGTGCGGGTTCAGAATGATACCATCGCGAGCGATTACCTTGTCTGCCGCCAGTGCGAGAAACACGCCCCCAGCCCCAGCATTGCCCTGCATGGCGGCCACCGTCACTTTGTCGGTGGTCAGAATGAGTTCGCGCACGACGTCATTCATGGCATTGATATTCTCCCAAGATGCCTCGGCGGGTCGGGCATGCGCCTCAATGACGTTGAGATTCAATCCGTTTGACCAGAACTCTTTCCCTCCCATCAGGCAGAGAATGCGGGTGGGACGCTTGCGTGCCTCAATAATGGTGTCGCGTAGGGCGTGGCATTGCCGCACACTCATGGCTCCGTTGTAGAAGGGAAAATAGAGATAACCAATGAGCCCCGCTTCTCGGTAGCGGATTTCGTTATACCCGGATTCTGCTTGCGGGATTTCGTTTACGGCATCCGCCAATACCTTATCTGCTGGAAGTTTAAACGTGGCCTGACCTGCCGTAGGGGGTGTATGTGTTTCCACGTCGCGGTAGGGACGAAGGTGACCAATCCAAATCGCATTATCTGTGGTGGCACGGCAGATGGCACCATGACAGGTCGCCAGAATTTTTCCGGGATTTCCAGAATATCCCACTGCAGGGTAGGCGTCGTAGAGGTAGCACGGTTGACCCAAAATCGAATCCAGAACGCCGGGTTGTCCATCCGCTGATCGAATTTTGCGTAGGATCATTTTTGTAGTGTCGTGTTGCCAATCAATTTGTCGATCCGCTTGCCGCATGAGGGGGCGCATGTGTCCCGGAATACGCTTGGGCTCAAAGGTGCCGCTTGTCAGACGCTCCAGTGCTTGAAGTACGGCCGCCAAGGCTGCCTCTGTTACCTCTCGCCGGTACAGACTGCTTTTGGTCGCATCCCGCATGGGAAAATGAGCGGAACCCCAAACGGGGCCGGCATCCATTTCGGCCTCTGCCTGTAGAACGGTGACACCCCATTTCGTTGCCCCATCGAGAATGGCCCAGTCCAGCGCAGAGGGCCCTTGGTCTCCTGGTGGGCCGGGATGTACAATGAAACAGCGGTTTTGCTGCCAGATCGTTTCGGGGATGGCGCGTTTGAGAAAGGTTGCCAGAATGAGATCGGGCTGGAACAGGGCAACGGCTTCGGATGTGACGCTGTCATTGATATCGAACTCAACTGAAAGCGTGTGCCCTCGCTGTATCAATTCCAGGTGTAGGCGTTGCGTCAGGGAGTTGAAGGCATGGGTGAGGATGAGAATCTTCACGTGTGACTCCTGTATTGATAGTAAGCCGCGCAGGCCCCTTCAGCAGAAACCATACAGGATCCCACAGGAGATTCAGGCGTGCAGGCGGACCCGAACAGGGGGCAGTCGGGCGGTTTCTTCAGTCCCCGGATGATGGCCCCACACTCACACCCGACAGGATCCGGTACGGATTGGGTGGTGATGGTAAAGCGCCGGGCAGCATCAAAGGGTGCATATGCCTCTTTTATCTGAAGCGCACTATACGGGATGCTTCCGAGGCCTCGCCACTCAAAGGTTTTGCGCAATTCAAAGATCTCAGCGACTAGGCGCTGCGCTTTCAGGTTGCCCTCTTCGGTTACGGCTCGGGTATATTCATTTTCGACTTCGTGTCGCCCTGAATTGATTTGCCGTACGAGCATGAGAATGGCTTGCAGAATGTCAAGGGGTTCGAAGCCAGCGATGACGACGGGCTGCTGGTATTCCTCGGCGAAGTAGGTGTAGGGGCGCGATCCGATTACGGTTGAAACATGAGCAGGTCCGATGAAACCATCGAGCGGAATGGAGCCGTAGCCGCGCACATAGGGGGATTCGAGAATACTTGAGATGGCGGAAGGCGTCAGCACGTGATTACAGAAAACGGTGAAGTTGGTAAGCCCCTCGCGCTGGGCTGTCTGGATGGCCAGTGCCGTAGGTGGGGTTGTGGTTTCAAAGCCGATGGCAAAGAAGACGACCTCTTGGTTTGGGTTTTCCCGTGCGATGCGCAGCGCATCGAGACAGGAGTATACCATACGGATGTCAGCACCGTCGGCTTTTGTCGTGAGCAGCGAATCCTTCCCGCTGCCGGGTACACGCATCATGTCCCCATAGGAGCAAAGAATCAGGTTTGGGCGACGGGCCAATGCAATGGCGCTGTCGATACAGCCCATGGGAAGCACGCATACGGGGCAGCCCGGCCCGTGAATCATGATGACGCATTCCGGTAACAGATCCTGAATGCCGTAGCGGAAGATGGCGTGGGTATGTCCACCACAGAATTCCATTAGGCGGTAAGTGCGCTTGGGTTGTGCTTCCGCAGTGATGGCTTGGGCAAGTCGGCGCGAGATGTCGCCATCCCTGAACTCGTCAATGAACTTCATACGAGAGCGTTGGCCTTGATCTGGTCGAATTCTTTAAAGAGCTCTAGCGTCTTTGCCGCCTCTTCGGGATCGAGTTTGTTTAACGCATAGCCAACATGCATAATGACATAGTCCCCGGGATACACATCCTCGAGCAGAGCAACGCACACGTCCTGCTGCGCACCTCCCACCTCAACGGTGGCCATCTGGTTATCGTGGAGTGCCGTGATTTTTGCTGGAATGGCGAGACACATGAAGCGGTTTCCTCGGCTTTATTTACTGCTGTTGGTTGTTCTTTCCCGCCAGCGTGATCAACATGCTGGCGGAGATCTGATATGTTTGGAAGCATACAGAAGCCGGAATCGAGAGCCCAGTGTTTTTTTCGGCTTTGAACCGAGTCGGTCTGCGAGTAGTCTACTCAGATGATTATTGCCGACACACACCTTCATCTCTATCCCCACTACGATTTTGAGCAGGCTTTGCAGGGCTGTGTGCTTCGATTAGCGGGCCTTGCACCTGATGCAACCTGTGTGGGTTTCTTGGCAGAGCGTTCCGGGTGCAGTGTTTTTAGCTCTTTGATGCAAAAGGAATGCAATGGAATTGTGGGGGATGTCAGTGTGGCTCCGACCACTGATGGACACTGCCTTGTGGTGCACGGTTTCAATACGCCACCGCTGTATCTCTGTCCCGGCCGTCAGATTGTAACGGAAGAGCGGATTGAAGTGTTGTGTCTAACCGTCGATGCTGAGATTCCGGATGGGCTTCCTGCTGAACTCGCTGTTCAGCGTATCCGTGAGGTGGGGGGGGTGCCTGTGTTGACGTGGGCGGTGGGGAAGTGGCTTTTTCGGCGAGCACGTGTGGTTAGGGATTTACTGGCACGGTTTGGCCCTGATGAATTGCTCGTGGGAGACTCCGCCATGCGCCCGACATTTTGGGCGACACCGTTGCCGATGCGCTTTGCACGTCGGCACGGGTATCGCGTGCTGGCGGGATCGGATCCGCTTGCGGCCGCGGGTGAGGAACAGGTTATGGGATCCTATGCGTCGCTTATGCATGCCGAGTTTGATCCGAAGTGTGTCCGGGCATCCTTGCGTTCTGCGCTGCTACACCCGGAGGGGGAAATTCAATCGGTGGGAGTGCGTAGTGGTCTCGTCACATTTATTCGGCGTATGTTGAACTCCCGTTAGCTTGAAACCCGGACTACTGACGGACAAGATGTCCGTCCTACAAATCGACGGTGCCGCGGCCCCGCAGATTTCACAACTCAGTGAAGCTGTCGCGGTGCTGGACTTCCCAAAGCTTGACGTATTTTGAAAACACGCCGACGGCTGTGAAGGTGGCGATGATGAGGCCGGGGAGACCATCCATGAAGCCTCGCTTTAGGAAGTAGCAGCGAATGAAGCGGAAGAAGGGGCGAAAAATGGCATCGTTGTAGCCAAAGCGGCGTCCCTCTTTAAATTTCCCTTCTGCCGAGATGGACGTGAAGCGGTTCAATGTGGCCATCTGATCGCGTATGTCATTGTAGGTGTAATGGTATAAAGGATTCTGAAGGCGTTTAACCTGCCCGTTTACGGTTGTACGATCGTGCGGTTCTTTTCCTCCGCATTCGCCTTTGTCTTTTCTAAATAGCCGGAGTTTGACGTCTGGATACCAATCGCCATGTGTGATCCATCGCCCTAAAAAGCGCACAAGTCGCGGAAACTCATAGCCTGCAAAGTGTTCCGAATTGTCGCTTTCGAACTCTAGGATAATCTCATCGCGAAGGCCTTTTGAAATGACCTCATCGGCATCGAGAAATAGAATCCAAGGGCCCGTGGCGAGGTCTTTAATCAGATTCTTCTGTCCAATATAACCCAACCACTCATGCTGATAGACACGGTCTGTGTATTCTTTGCAAATTTCGAGCGTGCGATCCGTGCTGAAACTATCGACGACGACAATTTCGCTCGCCCAAGTGGCACTTTCGAGACACCGCCGGATATTGGCTTCTTCATTTCCAGCAGTGATACAGACAGAGATCTTTTTCGGCATAGGGTTGACGTCTTTTCAGAGGGTTAACAATGGGCACGTACAGTAAAGCTACGCCACGGGGGGTACAAGCTCTAAAAAAGAGTTCCGGGTTCAGAGGGTGCAGGCGAAGAAAGTGGGTAGCGTGATTCAAGCGGCCAGTCTGAGAGACTGGATCTGATGCTGGTGGCGTGCTTTCCAGTATAGGTCATAAGTGTCGCTGATCACCGAACAACGAATATCGAGGATATTCTGAGCCCCGCCAATCCGCCAGAACATACCGGACTGCTTCGCTCTCTTGCCTACGACTGTTTTGCATCCTGCCTCAACGACGCCCGAACCGATGAAGTAGCCCTGTTTTCTGAACGATCCGTACATCATTCGCTCAGCGTTACCTTCGAAGTAGCCGATCTCGGTGAGGGCCGTCTTGCGACGCGGTCCATGGTGTGGAAGATTCTTTTTTGCCTCGCCCACGATATCGAGCACCTTGTCCTTCTCCAGCCACTTTGTCCACTGGCTCACCCGTCCCGCGACTACTACTTCATTGGTGGGAAAGAGTGCCGTAGCCAGATTCGAAAGGTGCTCGCAGGCATGATAGAAGTCGAGGATTTGCTGGGCCTCTGGAAAGTTGATGCGGGCAAGGTTCCATATCCAGCGAGCCCCATCTCCGAGAATGGCGGCACGTTCACAAAGCCCCAGCCCCCGCAACTGGGCTTCTTGGCGTATCATCGAACCGAAGCTCTCTGCTTTATCGAAGCTCGCCACATACGTCGTGGACCCGGGATCTCGGAGCGGGCGTCCTTTCTCATCAAAACTCTCGGAGGTAAACACGCTGCCAAGTTTGACTTCGCGCGTCGCCGAACTTCCGTCAGGCTGTTTACCCTTGCGTCCTTGAGTCTCGCTCTTTCGCATAGGCACACCCGTGCCGTCATATGAGACATATAGCGTGGGCACAGTCTCGGATCGTGACTCTTCGCGACTCTCGCTCCATTGTGCAATGTCAGGCCCCACGCTCTGAACCATCCGCCTTACCTGCGACGCGGGTACGCTCACGCCTGCATAGATCTTCAGAGTCTGCTCGGCTTCATCGTATGATCCATCAGTACTGGCCGCCCGGCACATCATTTTAGCCAACCCCGGCGTATAGCTGTTGGTTAAACCAAGAACCTCATCCATGGGAAAAAAACGACCCGAATCGTTTGTGTAATAGCCGCGCGTGAGCTCAAACGATCCTAGCAGGCTTTGCACCCGCTTGGAGCGATTCTCCTGACAGATGCCCACAGGCGTGTGTTTGCCAAGCGCATGGGGCTGGTTCAACAACCCCTCCAGAATGCGGCATCCATCCTTCAGGAGCGCTTCACGCAGCCCTCTCTCCAATGTCGCCATATCCCATGTGCCGCTCCCATCGAACTGCTCCTGTACTTGATCGACAAAGAACGCCGTTTCCAACAGAAGCTCTGAGAGCACTATCTGGGCTTTTTTTTTCTCTCCTCAGAGTCCGTGTGCCGCGTCATCGCAATGGTGGTCTGGGTGTACTCCTTAGCCAGATCTTCAAATTCGTGATACCCCTCCACCGCTTTGCGCAGCTCCTCTACCTGCGTGGCGGGTACACGGCGACTGACGTTGTGCCCATCTTCCCAGCGTTGGTGTTTGTAGTACGGCCCCAGCCGCACGATCTGACCGTCACGGGTTCTCTCTCGATACTCCTCGTTCAGTTTCCCTTTCTCCATGCAGCTGATCCGAGCCATCTGCTTTAGAATCTGCTTACGCTTTGCCTCGTAGTCCATTTCGCCTCCCTGTTGATTATGCATCGTATCATATCAATAATGTCTAGCTGCTAGACATTACCACAGGCAAAAAAGAGAGCGCAAGCCCCATTTCCCCATCATTTCATCAACACATCACTTTCTTCGCCTGCACCCGGGTTCAAAGTTCCAAGTTCAGAGTTTGCCCAACGGGCCGTTTTCAACGTAGCCCAGGCAAACGGGTTGGGTATTTACGGGAAGAGCATCGGCGCCCTGAAGGGGTACGTCATGTGCCCCAGAACCCAGAAGTCGGAAATCAGATTTAGAAGTCAGAACTCGGAACCCCGAACCCGGAACTCTTAACCCACGCCTGTTGCGCTTCTGAAACGCGTGTGCTAAACCTCTACCATGTCCATGCCATCCTTAAATTCTGAAGAAATACGCGCCATGATTGCCCAATCGAGTGGGCACGTACATATGGTGGGGGTCTGTGGTATTGGGATGGCAGGGGTTGCCTACCTCCTTCGTAAACGGGGATTCAGGGTCTCGGGTTGTGATGCGACGTTGAATCGTCAGGCGGCGTGGTTGACGAGTGCCGGTGTCTCCGTGACGGCCCCGCACGCAGCAGCGCATGTCAGGGATTCGGTTGACTGGGTTGTCCGAACGCCGGCAGTTAAGATGGAGTGTGAGGAAATTCAAGCCACCTTGAGTCAGGGAATTCCTCTGTTTCGGCGCGGAGAGGTCTTGCCGGCATTATTGGATGGCTTCGATAGCGTGGCCGTGGCGGGAACCCATGGTAAAACAACCACGTCGACGCTGATCACTCAGTTGCTGAAGGGCTCGGGGCGCGATCCCTGGTGGTGTATTGGCGGTGAGAGCGCCACGCTCGGTGCCGTTGCCGGTTCGGGGCGCGATTCGATAATCGTTGTGGAAGCCGATGAGAGCGATGGCACGTTGGTAAACTATCATCCGGATGTGGCCGTCATCACGAATGTTGAATTTGACCATATGGAGCATTTTGCGTCGGAACAGGAGTTTGAGGCATGTTTTGAAAGGTTTGTGGCTCAGACACGGCGTTGTGTACTCTATTGTGTGGATGATGCTCGGGCTGTGCGGCTGTGTGCAGATTCTCCGAAGGCCCGTAGCTATGGGTTTAGTGAAGCTGCCGCGTTGCGCGGGGTGTTGCATGAGCAGTGTGGGCAGACGGTTCTCACCGTGAGCTCAGAGGGGGCTGAGCTCGGTGCAGTGAAACTGCCCATTCCTGGGGATCATAATGCTTTGAATGCACTGGGTGCCATAGGCGTGTGCCTTGAGCTTGGCATCCCGTTTGACACGATTGCCTCTGCAATGAATCGTGTCAGCCTGCCAAAGCGTAGGTTTGAAATGTCTACCCGTGCAGATGGGGTGAAAATTGTGTCGGATTATGCCCATCATCCCTCCGAAATTGCGGCACTTGTCCAAACGGCAAAACAACAGCATGCAGGACGCGTGTTGGCTCTGTTTCAGCCGCATCGCTATACCCGCACCCGCGCGCTTGGTCCCGCTTTTCCAGCCGCTTTTGTGGGTGTGAACCTTTTGGTGCTGGCCCCTGTATATGCCGCTTCAGAACTCCCTTTGGATGGCGGTCGCAGCTGTGATTTGTATGCACAGTTCAGGGATCGGGATACGGCGTCTGGTTCGACTCCGTTGTCCAGCCTTCAATTTGAACGCCCAACACCCAACGCCCAACGCCCAACGCCCAATGGAGAAGAATTTCAATTGATGTTGGCAACCTCGCTTGAGCAAGCGTGGGGGTATTTGCGGCGCGAGCTGCGTGAGGGAGATATGTTGCTTGTGGTGGGTGCTGGGGATGTAGAGCAGGTTGCTGCGTGGGCGGGGGGGGAGGAAGAGTTCGGAGTTCGGAGTTCGGAGTTTGGAAGTCAGACGTCGGAGATTTCGCGAACGCCCTCGGAGATTTCAGGTGTGAGCGTAGAACAAGGTGTCACTCCTCGTCGTCACTCTTCGTCGTCACACCTAGTCGACTATGAGCGGCGACTAGGAGTTTCGACTAAGATTGAGCCCGATTCTCCAGAGGGGAATGTATGGGGTTCTGAGACGGGTCTAGCCTTTCCTGACATGCTTTCCGAGGCATCCGTGATTCGTGAGTGCGAGCCGCTGTGTTGTAAAACGATGTATGGCGTAGGGGGTTCTGCCGATGTTTGGGTGGAGCTTGGTGGCGTTGATGATTTGGCAAAACTGTTGCACTGGTGTCATGTAGAGCAACAGCCTTTTCGTCTCTTGGGGGCGGGGAGCAATCTGCTCGTTAGCGATATGGGGGTGCGTGGGGTTGTTGGGCGTTTGACGGGAGAGGGGTTTCGGGGGGTGCGTCTGGAGGAGGGCGAGGTGATTGCGGGTGGCGCGGTGTCATTAGCCAGACTTTTGGATTGGGTGACGCAGGCATCTTTGACGGGCCTTGAGTTTCTTGAAGGGATCCCCAGCGGTATTGGGGGTATTGTGCGGATGAATGGTGGGGCCTATGGTCACACAATTTGCGAGCGGCTTTCTTGGATTCGCGGTTTGAAACATGATGGGTCTGAGTGTACAGTGCAGGCTTCTGCATTGGAGTGGGGATATCGGGGGTGCAAATCCATAGAGTCTATGGTTGTCGTGGAGGTGGGGCTGCACCTGGATCCAGGTGATCAGAGCAACATTGTTGCTGAACGGAAACGCATTGCCGAAAGACGGCGTTGGATGCGTGGGTTGCGTTGCTCAGGATCTGTGTTCCGGAATCCGGATGGGCAGGTTGCGGGCCAATTGATTGAGGCATTGGGACTGAAGGGGAGTCGTATCGGGGGCGCACGTGTGCTGCTAGAGCATGGTAATTTTATTGTGGCCGATAAGAACGCTACGGCATCAGATGTTCTTGCGCTCATTCAGCGCGTCCAGGCTGCGGTAAAGAGTGGACATGGCATTGAGTTGGTGCCGGAAGTGTTGTTTTGGGAATAGAGGGACATGAGCGATAGACCATTTCAGAGCGTGGCAGTACTCAAGGGTGGCCCTTCGGCGGAGCGCGAGATTTCTTTGAAATCGGGCACAGCTGTGGCTCGTGGGCTCCGTGAGGCTGGCTATGATGTCGTCGAAGTCGATGTTGCCGTCCGCGAGATTGTGTTACCGGAGGGCGTGGAGGCCGTATTTATTGCGCTGCATGGTGAATTTGGGGAAGATGGACAAGCTCAGGCCATGCTGGATGCGATGGGGGTTCCTTATGCCGGTTCTGGGGCTGTTGGCAGTCGGAATGCCATGGACAAGGTGCTGACAAAGCGTGCTTTTGATGCTCATGACATTCCCTCTCCCGCCTATGAGGTCTTGGTTAGGGGGACGGATCGGACGTTGGCGTTGCCGGTTGTCGTTAAGCCCGTTGCGCAGGGCTCCAGCATTGGCGTGCATCGGGTGACATCGGAAGCGGAATGGTCTGCTGCAGTGACGGATGCTTACCGGTTTGGTGACAGGCTGCTTGTTGAAACGTGGGTTTCGGGGCGTGAGCTCACCGTGAGTGTTATCGAGCGTACGCCGCTTCCTGTTGTAGAGATTGTTGCTCCCAATGGATGGTATGGTTATGAAGCCAAGTATACCAAGGGACAGACCCGGTATTGTGTGCCTGCGGATATTTCTGCGGAAGTTGCGGCTGAAGCGCAGCAGATCGCACTGCGGACTTTTGATGCGTTGGAATGTTGCGGGGTGGGCAGAGTTGATTTTTTGCTGTCGGAAACAGGAGATTTGGTGGTTCTTGAACTCAACAGTATTCCCGGATTCACGGAGACAAGTCTACTTCCGAAAGCCGCCTTCGCTGCGGGGATGACATTCAGTCAGCTTTGTGACAGAATCATGCGAACGGCGGAATAATAAATATGTTTTTTAACGATACAGAGGCTGGTAAACGAGGCGGGAAAGGGCGCAGAAAATCGCGTCCACGTAATCGCTATCGGGTTGATGCGCGTGTCAAAGGCGGGGATTCCCGAAAACTGTATCGGGTGGGTGCCATTATTCTTCTAATGGCGGTGATTGTCGGATTTCTGGTGGCGGCATTTGCCGGGATTCTGTTTGCTCGGGATCTTCTCTTTGCCCGGAATGATCGCTTTGTGATTCGAAATATTGAAATTGTTGATGGCCAGATCAAGACGGAAGATATGATACGGGAGTATCTTGCCTATGAGGGCATTACTGTAGGAACGAATCTGTTTGCATTCGATATCAATGATTTTGAGGTCCTCTATTTGAAACGCAATCCCCTGGTGAAAATGATCCAGCTAAAGCGAAAGTTTCCAGATACGCTCAAGGTTGCCATTCGTGAGCGAGATCCCCTTGTGCGGCTTGGGCAGCGCGGCTCCCTCGTAGCGGATAGCGAAGGCTTTGTCTTTCGCCTGAGCTCAAATTTACATCGTCTCCCCGTTATTATTGGGTGTAAAGAGCCTGACCTTGAAACGGGGGAATATGTTCAAGGGGCTTCCAGGGCGGCTGTGGAATTGCTGGCCATTTGTGATAACCCGCGTGTTGGCCTGCGTGTTGTGGGTGTTGATGTAAGCAAATCGGATTATCTTCTCGTTCATTTTGTGATGTCGGATGGCATCAAGGAGGCCAGGCTTGCATGGGACGGTATGGGGAGCGGAACTCCTGAAGCGGGGCAGGATTTGTTAGTACGGCTGGGTCGCTTGAAACAGGCGGCTTTAAACGATCGTGGTCGGCATGGGCTCTTTGATGCCACTTTGCCCGGTCGCGTGTATGTGAGGTGATGTGTGGATCCGGTAGCGGCTTTAGAAATTGGGACTTCCAAAATTGTTGCCATGGTTGGCGAGATGCGGGAGGACGGCACCGTGATGATTACCGGGGTGGGGGAGCATCCTTCTACCGGTGTGCGTAAGGGCGAGATTATCGACCTTGAGAATGCGACGGTCTGTGCGAAGTCCGTATTGGAGACTGCGGAAGAGGCTAGTAATGTCTCGGTGGGCCAGGTCTTTGTTACGGTTTCGGGGGGGCATATTCGCGGACTTGTAAACCGGGGTGCGATTCCGGTTCGCGACAGAGAGGGATTGGTTTCTGATGATGATGTTGAGGAAGTCATGGAAGTGGCTCGTGCGGTTAGTCTCCCCGCAGATCGAGAGATCATCCATACCATCTGTCGCCATTTTTGCGTTGATGATCAGTCGCGTGTGATCAAGCCTGAAGGCATGGTTGGAGCCAAGCTGTCGGTGGATATGCTCGTTTTGCATGGTGTTCGTGGTCTTCTGCGGAATACGGTTCGGGTGGTTGAACAAATCCCCATGGAAGTACAGGATGTGGCCTTCAGTGGGCTCTGTTCATCCCTTTCGGTGCTTACTGTAGAACAGAAAACCAGTGGCGTTGTGGTGATTGATCTGGGCGGCGGCACGACAGACTATATGGCTTATGCGGGTGGGGTTGTTGCCTGTGGCGGCGCGCTGGGCGTTGGCGGCGACCATATTACAAATGACATTGCCATCGCATTCAATATTCCCATGGCACGTGCGGAAAAATTGAAGAAAGAACTTGGTGCAGCCACGACTTCCTCTGCAAGTGAGCCGGCGAAGATTTCTCTGCCGGCAGAAGTTGGTTTTCCGGGACGCACGATCCATGTATGCTCTATGCATACTGTCATCAATGCTCGATTGGATGAGATCTTCTCGATGATCAAGAGGCGCTTGGACGACGATGGTGTTTTACCCATGGTGGGCGCTGGTGTTGTTTTGACCGGTGGCGGCGCTCATATGAAGGGTGTCACGAATTTGGCGGAAACCGTGTTTGGGGTGCCATGCTTTGTCGGAACCCCCCGTGGGATTACAGGCATTGCCGTTGCGACCGATGGCCCTGAGTATGCGGCTTGTTGTGGTTTGATCCAATATGGATTTCGCGTTCAGGATCAATCTCGCTCCGGACAGGGCTCCCTGTTGAATACCTTCATGAAAACGCTGCTGGGAAGGGGGTAGAGTAAATTTGAAATTTGAAACAAAGAAATTTGAAATGAAGAAACATATCCCCAAAACCACTTTGCTTCCTTCGCTTCCTCTTTGTTCAAATCAGCAGAGCCCTATTTTCCATTTTCCATTTTCCATTTACAGGTACTCCTATGTATAAACTCACGCGATCAACAGGATCTGCCGCCCCGCACAGAGTGTGTATCTTGGGGATTGGTGGCGGTGGTGTGTGTGCCATCAATGGCGTGGTGGGAGGCGTGGGTGGGCCCACCATTGCTGCCGTTAATACTGATTCGCGCTCGCTTTCTGAATCCAAAGCGATGACTCGCATTCAGATTGGTGTGGACGGGTCGGATGGGTTTGGTGCTGGAGGAGATCCCGATCTCGGGAAGCTGTCGGCTGAGCATGACGTAGAAATGCTTCGCGGTTTATTCTCAGATGTCGATGTTGCCATTGTTGTGACCTGTCTTGGCGGAGGAACGGGGACGGGCGCGACCCCCGTGGTGCTCGATGTGGCCCGAGCGGCTGGTGTGTTTACGATTGTTTTGGCAACACAGCCCTTTGCATTTGAAGGGGAAAAGCGCAAAACCCTGGCAGAAAATGTACTGCAAGAGATCGTTGAGCACTCAGATGTTGCTTGTGCCATTCAAAATGATCACCTTTTTGATGCTGTTGGGGGCGAGAACGTGAAAGCCTCCTTTGAGGCTGCAGATGAAGCGTTGGCTGCGGGCATTTGTAGTCTGTGGCAGCTTTTGGTTCAGCCTTCCTTTATTGGAATTGATCTGGCTGATCTGACGGCATTGGTAACCCGAAGCGGTCGTGCCTGCTCATATGGATTTGGATATGCCACAGGGGTGGGGCGTACGCAGTCTGCGATTAATGCATTGCTTGATGGACCGGTTCTACAGAAGGGTAGGGCGTTGCGCACGGGCGGGGCAGCCGTCATCTGTGTGGCAGGGGGGCATGACCTCACCCTTGCTGAGGTAGGCGATGTGATGTCTGCAGTCTCGAACGCGGCAAAGGATGATTGTGGTTTGACGATGGGGGCTGTGGTCGACGATAAATGGCGTGATCGCATTCTGGTCTCTGCATTTATTGCGGATAGCAAACGTGCGGTCAGTGCAAAATCCCGCACCTCGGTTACACCCCTAAGAGGCACGCGGAAAAAGAAACAGGATTTGCAGGATAAGTTAAAGCTGGATGTTTTGGGAAAAGGTCGATTTAAGAATGTTGAAGCGACGATTATGAATGGTGAGGATTTAGATATTCCAACCTTCGTGCGGCGTGGGCTTCAGATTGATAAATAGGGAGTTCTGGGTTTGGGGTTCCGAGTTCGGGGTTATAGGTTAGACGCTAAGTGGCTGTTGAAGAACTCGAGATTCCTCGACTTCGCTCGGAATGATACCCTCGAGGTTGTTGGATTGTTTAACGAATTGTCATGTTGAGCTTGTCGAAGCATCTCGCCAAAGGCGCTGATGAAAATTTTAGATAGCGGGAAGAGAGAATAATCATGACAGAACAAGATGTATTGGGATTGTTAGTAGAAACAGATGCACTGCTGACGGGTCATTTCGAATTGCGCTCGGGGCTGCACAGTGACCGATTCTTTCAATGTGCCAATCTGCTTCGTTTTCCCCGTAAGGCCGAGATTCTTTGTAAGGCCCTCGTCGAGAATGTGAAAGCGGCGGCGGAGGTTGGACAGATAGATGCGGTCATTTCTCCAGCCCTTGGCGGGATCCTAGTGGGACATGAGGTAGCGCGGGCTCTGGATGTGATGTCGATCTTTGCTGAAAAGGAGGACGATCGTCTTGTGATGCGGCGATTTCAGATAGTTGAGAGCGCCCGGTATGTTGTAGCGGAAGACGTTATTACGCGTGGGGGGCGTGTCCAGGAGACCATTGATATTGTCGAGGCAGGTGGCGGCGTCGTAGCCGCAATTGCTTTGCTAGTGGATCGTAGCGGTGGAAAAGTTCAATTTAACTACCCCACCTTCAGTCTGATTCAAATGGAACCCACGGTATGGGAGCCCGCCGAGTGCCCGCTTTGTGCTTCGGGCAGCAAGGCTGTCCACCCAGGGTCTTGAGGAGGAGCATTGGTATAGGGTATAGATTAGTAAGTTAATGGTTGTTGATGACTACTAAGACTTTGTGAAAAAAAACGAGTAAGCGGGTCGGTTGAGGGTATCCGAGTAAGTGTGTGCCCGCTTCTTACACTTCCTCGTACCCTTCGTCACCACCCTTAACCGGATACGCTTAATCGAATTGCTTAACTGGTGAAGGATCGACAAAGCTCACGACAAAGCTGTGGGATTTGGAATATTTTATTTGTAAGTTGTACATTGGCGGTAACAATATGAGTGAAACAGTCCAGTCCACCCTCCACCCTCCACCCTCCACGATCCCCCCAAAAAAAAACGCTTCGCTCCCTTCGCTTCCTCTTTGTTCAAATCCAGCAGAGCCTATCAGCCCCATTTCCCAATTTACTCTACGCCTCCCTCTCCTCTGGCTCGTTGTCATTCTGGCGTCCATAGGGTTGTATGCCTTCGCGCTGTGGTTTGGCGAATTGAACCAGGATGAAGGCTGGTACTTATATGCTGGTCGGCTCGTCTCCGAAGGGCAACATCCCTTCGTTGATTTTGCATCGACTCAAGGCCCTGTAATGGCCTACGTCTATGCCTTGGCTCAGCCCCTTGTTCATCTCTGGGGCGTCGCTGGTGGCAGGCTCTTCACGGCAATTCTCGGCATTGCTACCGCCCTCTGCGCCGCTTTCCTCACCCACCGCATCAGAAATTCGAAATTCGAAATTCGAAATTCGAAACCCAGAACCTCGAACCCAGAGGACGGAATTCAGAGGACGGAGGTCGGAGGTCAGAAGTCGGAACCCGAAACCCCAACCCCCATTTCCTATTTCCCATTTCGATTTTCGGCTTTACTTACATTCTCTCTCCTTGGTCTTAATCTTTACCACGTCTATTTCACGACTATGGTAAAGACCTACAGCCTCGCTGGGCTTCTTGTCATTCTAGGCTTTCTTACACTCGAGAAAGCCCTCCGCCCCTCACTCCCCACTCCCTACAGTCCCCCCCCCCCAACCCCAAACGCTTTGCTTCCTTCGCTTCCTCTTTGTTCAAATTCAGCAGAGCCCATCAGCTCCCTTTCAGCTTTTCTCCCCGTGTTTCTCCCCACTTTTCTCTCAGCCGCTCTCTTTGCCCTTGCGGCAGGCGTACGCCTCTCTGCGGGAATACTGCTCCCGACCATTTGGTTGGTGCTTTTGTTTCAGTGGCTTCGTGGGGGGCGGCCGCGGCTGGGATTGGCTGTGCTTGTCGGCTTCCTGCTGGGCGGTAGCGTAGTGTTGCTGGCGATTTACGTGCCGTTTATGATCGCAGCTCCCAAAGCCCTCGCCTTTGGTCTTTTGGATTACCATAGTGGACGAATCGTAGGGTCTCTCCCAACTCTGTTAGTCTACAAGGCAGGCTTCCTGATCCGCCTGGCCGGTGCCTATTTCCCCTTGTTGGTCTTGGGAGTTGGGAGTTGGCTGTTGGGAGTTGGCTGTTGGAAGTACAATCCCTTCTCTGTTACCTCCTGTTCAAATCCTGCACCTTCCACAGTTTCTGAACCCCGAACCCCGAACCCCGAACCCGGAACTCGGAACCCCGAACCCGGAACCCCATTTTCAAATTTCAAATTTCAAATTTCCCATTTACTCAACGCCTCCCTCATCATGGTAACGCTCGTCCATCTAGCAGCCGTCTTTCCTTATGACGACTATCAAGTCTTCATCATGCCCCTCCTTGCGGTGGCAATTGCTGTGAAATTGTTGGGAGTTGGATGTTGGGCGTTGGATGTTGGACGTTCCTCCCCACCTCCCCCATCCCCCTCTCACAACCCTGAACCCCCAACCCCGAACCCGGAACTCGTAACCCGGAACCCCATCTTCAGCTTTCAGCTTTGTTTTCTAGCATTTATCTTTCTTCTCCTCGCTCACAGCGCCTCTTCGCCGCTGGTTCAGAACTGGTTGCTGGCTAAACGCGATCGCATCTGGTGGCCACTTCGCACCGAGACATCCCTACAAACCCTCCAACGTGCCGCCAATCAAGTTCAGAACGCGGAACCCCAAACCCCAAACGCTTTGCTTCCTTCGCTTCCTCTTTGTTCAAATCCAGCAGAGCCTATCAGCCAGTTCCCCATTTCAGCTTTCAGCTTTCCCCTTTCAGATTTACTCCTAACCCAAGACACCTATCTTGCCGTCGAAGCAGGGATGCACGTTCCACCGGGTATGGAGCTCGGTCCCTTCTGCTATTTTCCGGAAATGGAACAGGAGAACGCGGAATCTTGTCATGTTCTGAATCGGGCGATGTTGCGCGAGTTGATCACGACGACTGATGCGCCAGTAGCTGCAATAAGTGGGTATGGGTTTGCGATCCAGAGCCCTGATATTACCCAACTCCCCGTTGACGAGCAGTCCGAATTGTGGAGAATGATGAACTCCCGCTATGAGGAGGTTTTCGAAATTGAGCCATTCGGTCAGGCGGATACGAAGTTGAGGCTTTTGCGAAAGAAAGGTATATTTGAACAGGAGAACGCAGAGGAAACAGAGCGGGATAGGGTGCAGAGCTTGAGGAATTGAACCTCTGCTCTCTCGGCTCTCTCCAGTTTAAAATCAAAAGAGAAGAATGAACAGGAGAACGCAGAGGAAACAGAGCGGGATAGGGTGCAGAGCTTGAGGAATTGAACCTCTGCTCTCTCTGCTTCCTCCTGTTCAAATTTTAAAAGGTATAGACGATGCACGATGAATATGAAATTGCCAGTAGCCTGACGGCATCGGTGATCGGTGCCGCGATTGAAGTCCACAAAGACAAAGGACCAGGTTTGTTGGAGTCGATTTATGAGTGGTGCTTTCTACGAGAACTCCAGTTGCAGGGCATGGCTACGGTAAGTCAGAAAAATGTCGTGATTGAATACAAGGGGATCAGCAAAGAAGAGCCCTTGAAGTTTGATGTACTCATAAATGACTGCTTGCTTGTCGAGATCAAGGCTGTGCAAAAAATCTTGCCGATTCACAAGGCGCAGTTACTAAGTTACATGAAACTGTTGAATATCCCGTTAGGGCTGCTTATTAATTTTAACGTCGAGAGGTTGGTGGATGGAGTTTCAAGGCTTGTGCTTCCTGGATACGGAAAGACACAAAAAATTCCATAAACAGCCTGAGTCGAGTAGATGAATCATGCAATTGTGAAAGAAGCGTCCGAGATGATCTGAAAAAGCTAGCAGATCCCCACTTTTACTCTCTCCAGTTTATATTTAAAAAGAGAAGAATGAACAGGAGGACGCAGAGGAAACAGAGCGGGATAGGGTGCAGAGCCCGAGGAATTGAACCTCTGCTCTCTCTGCTTCCTCCTGTTCAAATTTGAACAGTGGCAGTAGAATTGGAAACAGGCTTGATTATGTGCAAGGACCGAAACGTGTTACGAATGAAATATAAAAACACCATATACCTTTTTCTTTTCAGCTTTCAGCTTTCAGCTTTCATCCCTTCACCCTCCGCCCTCGCGCAGGCTCCCGGGTATAGTCGTGAAGAAGTTGCGGCACATGAAAATGCGCAGCCGGAAGGCATTACGCAAAATGCGAGTACTGCCACGAGTACTGCCAGAAACATGGTAGGAAGCAACTTGTCCATTCCTGGGGGGCAGACCATTGGAGCTCAACGCGCTAGCACGGGTGGCGGCATTCGTAGTGGAGTTGCGACGCTGCGCTATGACCTTCATCGCGATATCCAGCCACCTCAATACGCGACGTTTAGAATTGGCCCGCTCTATTCTGATATTGGACTTTCCCAGTCTGTTGGATACCGATACGTCAGGTTGGACGGCGGTGGGGTTGATTATTTGATTAACAACCGAAGAGGGGAAATCAAAGACGATGGATCGGAGTTTCCTCTGATCTCTTCTTTGTCTCTCAATAACTACCTCATTATTACGCGTCACATGGACTTGGAAGCCAACGTCAGAGTTACCTACGAGCACTATCCTCTTGATACACAGGAAGATGAGCTCCGGATCGACCTCTCAGATGGGGGAGAAGTTTTCGGTACGTTTTCATCGGAATTCCACCCCACCCGTGACACAAGATTGCTGATATATGATGAAATTATCTATGAGACCGATTACTTGGATTCGCGGGGAACTTCTGACCGCTACGGCGGCACGGCATACGAGTCTTTGAAGAATACGATTGGAGCAGATTGGGATTGGAAGCCCTCTCCATTCGATAATTTGGCCCTATCGGTATCCCGCAAAGATACGATCCCATTGGGCAACGCATTCACCAATCAGGAAAGCGTTGTCTACGCTGAAGCAGTGTCCTATCAACGCGATCTGACACGGTTTTCGTCCGCAGGGCTACTAGGAAGTTTTTCGCAGAGTCTTTATGATCTCGAATCACGATCGGATATCTATATGTCCGGGATCAGCGCATTTGCGGCCGCTCAGTTGGCGCGGCGACTGACAGGCAATGTCTCGCTCGGGTATCAGACCTCAAGCTCTAGAGGGGGAATCTCCGATGGAAATCGCAGCGGCTCGGTATTTGGGGGAGGGGGGGTGGAACACGATATCTCGGAAACAAAGCGTCAGAAACTGACCTACCTGAGAACGCAGGCAGAGGCATTCAATGGTGGGGTAGATGTAAACGATCAGACCGAGTATGAATTCGTATGGTCTGGGGGGCTTTTCCCCGGAACATTCAGCACAACGTTTGCATCATCAAAACCGCAGGATGAGAACCGCAACGGTTACAGTGACTGGACAACGGGCTTGTCACTTCGCCACCAGTTGACACGACTGCTGGAGTTGTCACTCAGCACGCGCTATGCAATCCGAAAAAACGACACCTCGAGTACGGCGGCAACCGACACAACCACTCCGGATCTCAATAGTGACTATGAAACGTTGAGTGTGCGGCTGGGGATGGGAATGCGGCTCACGCAAAAGATGCAATTTAGCACCTATGTTGAACACGCTGACCGCACCAGCGATAACGAGAATCTCGCCTACACGCGTGACGTCTTCGCCGCCACCATAACCTGGTCTCACAAGTTCTAAAGTAAATCTGGAAATTGGAAATTGAAAATGGGGAAAGGATGAGCTCTCGATTGACGGATGAGTTTCGCGATCGCACGAAGCGTTATGCTGCTGCGATCATTCGGCTGTACACTAAGCTGCCGAAGGGGCGAGAAGAGGGGCGTGTCGTTGGAAAACAGCTTCTGCGGTCTGGCACTTCTGTTGCCGCACATGTACGTGAGGCATCACGGGCTAGATCTAATAACGAGTTTGTGTCAAAGCTTGGTGGTGCATTGCAGGAAGCAGATGAGTCAATTCTCTGGCTAGAGCTACTCCGTGAGGAGTGTGGTGTTGATTCTGAGCTAACTGTCCCACTCGAAAAGGAATCGTCCGAACTGATAGCCATCATGACCACCATGATCCGCCGAACCCGGGAAAACGACTGATCAGATCCTTTGTTTATTTGTCGATCTCAGCTTCCCCACTTTGCATTTCGCATTTTCAATTTCACATTTCCAATTTACTCAAGTTTCTGTTAAGAAACTGATATGAGCAAAATACGACGAATGGTGTTAGTGGCGGCTCTCGCACTTTTTGGGGTGTGGATGACGACTCACTGGGGACGACTCACGGGGGATCCCGATGCCCTCATCCGCTTTGTTTTGGGTGCTGTCTTTGCGGCTGCCATTATTTTGCGTCGTAAGAATTCTGAGAAGCTGCCGTTTGTGTTGCCTCGCTGGATTGTACCACTTGTGCTCGTGGCGGGCACGTTTGCGGCACTGGGCGGCATCATATTCAAGCTCCATATTGTGGAGTGGATTGGCATCTTGATGCTTTTGCTTGCCTGTTCGGTTTGGATATCCCCAATCCGATTTGGACCCGATCTGTTGATAGCTTTTGTCATCCTTTTCTGGATGCATCCACTTCCTGGTCAGCTGTTTGGTTGGCTTCAAGCCAATATGCAGCGTTTATCGGTGATGGGGGCAGAGTTTATCCTGCATGCGGCAAATGTTCGCGTGTGGGGAGACGGCATGGTGCTGCGCACGGGCTATCAGAACTTTATGGTTCCTGAATCGTGTAGCGGGATGCGGACTGCGGTAACAGTTTTTCTCTGCACGCTGGGGGTGGGCGTGTTACTGAGACTGAAATGGTTCGAGACCATCGCTTTCGTTCTCTTGGGACTAGCACAAGTGCTTCTGCTTAACATTGCCCGCATCAGTTTTATGGTGCTTTGGGCACCGCGTATGCCACCGGAATGGGCCAGCACGTTTCTGCATGACTCTTTGGCCATCTTCCTGATGGGGGCCATTCTCATTGTACAACTGGAAGCCTCCTGGTGGTTTTGGTGGTCACGTCGTCGGCAACGGATCAAGGAAGGCATTCTCAATCGCGAATTGGAGGCACCGGATAAGGCCAGTATTGTCCCGCATTCGCTTCGTCGATTGGGCTTTGTGTTAGCCATATTGTTATCCCTCAGCCTGATCGTCTTTGGCGTGTTTGGTATCGTTTACAAAGCGCGAGCCCACCATCGGAAAGAGATGATCCGCGAGGTCGCAGATGGGTTGATGGAATCCGACCCTATTGCTGCGGATAGTGCCATCAAGGCCGCACTTGCCCTTGTGCCTGGAGATTCAACGTTGCTCTCGATGCAGGCGCGCAATGATTTGGTTCGTGGCCGTTTTGAAGAGGGCTTAGCTATTCTTGTTGCAAAAGAGGCGGCAGGAAAAACGCTGAGCCTGGAGGAGACCATTCTCCAGAGCTGGGCGCTTATGCGGATGGGCCGTTCGAGTGAAGCCAAAGTGATTATTGATGCCTTGCCGTCAGAAAATGATCAGATTCCAGGGGTGGCGATGCTCAAAGCTGAGTTTGCTGCGATGGATAATCGGTCTGAAGATGCGGCCCGCTATGTGCTGCTCGCCTCGCGCTCGTATCGCATGCTGGGGCGCATTCGATCCCTGTTTCCCTATCTTGCTCTGCACGAACAGTGGGAGGCCATTGCTAAGTCCGATCAGGATCAACCTTATGCCGAGTTGCATCAGGCGCTTATTGTCATTCACGCAAATCATCGGGTTGGTGATTTGACCGGGGTGGCCAAGGTTATGTCCCAGGCAATTAAAGTCTGGCCGGACGATCCCCGTTTTCTCAAGGATCTCTACCGCCTTGCGGAGCAGCGGCAGGGGAGCGAGTGGGAAGCACGCTTTGAGCGCAATGTGCGAGCCAACGTCAGTCGACTGTCGGTTGACATGCTCGTCATGGTGCAGGACTATAGCTGGCGAATAGTGCGTCCCGATTTAGCATGGATCGCATTTTGTCGTCTACAGCACCATGATGCCGCCGATCCCGCTCTGCTTGTGGCTCCCGCTCGATATGGCGGTTTGTGGTGTCGCTTTCGGCGTCACCAGCTAAATGTGGAAGCTGAGTCCGCTGCGGCAACCCTGGATCTGCGTCCCGTGATTGAGTCCTTTGCAACGTGTGGCCCATTCCGCGGTTTTGTCAAACGGATCCCGCTGTTATCAGAAACGGGCCGCGCCGCCGACCCGGCATTTCGGAAGGACTGTTTTGTTCGTTGTCTTGAGGAGTTGGCTGTTCGAGAAACGGAAGCCCCTTTGAGCAACAGATTACTGCGCCTTTATCCAATGGTCTTGGCAATGTCAGATCGTTACGATGAAGCGCACGCTCGGCTCGACAGGATGCTTGAGCTGTACCCCAATCAAAAGGATGATATTGTCTTTCAACATGGTGTATTTTATGACCAGCAAGCAAAATGGCAGGAGTCTTACGAGGCGCTGAGGCATCATTCTCAGGTCAGGGCGTTTCCGAATTTAACTGCAGATCTACTGCTAATTAAGGCGATGATGCATTTGGATCTGGGTGTGTGTGCTATGGATGTGATGCAGCGGGCCCGTTTGGCATTTCCCGGGTCGTTGCGTCTTGATTTGGCAGAATCCGCAATTTGGGATGTGTTTGGATTCAAGGAACAGGCGCTTGCTGTAATGTCACGATCAGCAAGCGGCGCCAATTCCCCCTCGACCGTTGCGTTGCTACATGAGACGGGGCGAAGAAATGCTGCACGCACATTGAGTGATGCATTGGGAATTCCACTTCCCCGGCGGGCAGCGGGACAGAAATTGAGCCTTCCATCCGCAACGTGGACGCTGAAGCGGCGCTGGCCCCCCCCGATGGATGCAACTGCGCTTGGAGAGCGAATTGTGGAGCTGGAATCAAGAATTGAACTGGCAACAAGCCCCTTCATTAAAGACATCCTCTCCCTCGAACTTGAAACCCGGAAGTCGGAGGTCGGAACTCAGAAGTCAGAGGACGGAGGACGGAGATCGGAACTCGGAACTCAGAACTCGGAATCTGGAACACCGAACCCTCCCATCGTCCGGACTCCACTCTCTACAGTCGACACCCCAACTCCCGCCTCTCCACAGTCCACTCTCAACACTTTACCCTCCACAGTCCACACCCAACAATTAGAGCGTTGGGAGTCGATAGGTCGGGATGATTGTGAAAAGATGGGAGCTCTTTACCAGCTTGCAATGCTGGCCGCGCGCGCGCAACGCTATGAACTTGCAGATGCCGCTCTTGGGCGCTGCCTTGAGCTTTTTCCTGAGTCGCTTATCGTGTGGCGTGCGCGCATAGCCCTCACGGAAGGCGATCCCACTATAGTTTCTGAAGCCTACGCCAAATGCCCCAACGATCCCGAAATCTGGCTAGCAAACCTGGTTGTAAATGTGCAAATCGAAAATCGAAAATCAGAAATCGGAAGTCAGAATCCAGAGGACAGAACTCAGAACCCACAGCCCCCCCCCGACACTCCACCCTCCACAGTCCACGTCTCACCTCCCACCTCTCCCCAAACCCCTAACGCTTTGCTTCCTTCGCTTCCTCTTTGTTCAAATACCCCGAACCCCGGCCCCGGAGCCATCTCAAACATCGTCTCCACCGCCATCAGCGATGGAACATTCTCCCCGGGAACACTCGTGCGGGCGGGGGATTATCTTCTATCACAACGCCAACCTGCTCTTGCGGCTGCTCTGGCCAAGGCGGCGATTCCTGAGTCCCGCGGCCTGTTGGCAGCTCATGTTTTGGGATTGCGAACGGCTTTGGTGTTGGGAGATGCCCGCTGGGCTCAAGCCTGTGCAATCAATGGCATCGAGAATGCTCAGGATCCAACACCATTCTACAAAACGCTCGTGGACATAAAGATAGCGCGTCGTCAGGTGGACAACGATTTACTCGTGGCGCTTGAATACCTACAGGATCAGGATGACGCAGAGCCCCGCTGGGCGGAATCTCTGGGCCGTGTCTACTTTGAGAAGGGAGATATGCGGCGGGCCCTTTCAATCTTCGGTTCCGTCATTGAGGGGGACACGAAGGGGGTCAGCATTCAAACCTTGATTCTGGCAGCAGAAGCGGCACGGCGGAATTCCAAAACAGATCGTGCGATCAGCATTCTCGAAGCGGCATATTCGTTGCAGCCGGAACGGTTGAGTGTGCTGAACAATCTCATCTATCTTTTGGCGCAAAACCCCAAAACGCTATCGCGAGCCCGTGCGTTGATGCCGCAGCTGCTTAATATTGGTTCGGATTCCTTTGCCGTAATGGATACCGCTGCGGTGGTGTATCTGAAGAGTGGCGACCTCAAAAATGCCAAGGTGTGGATGGAAAAAGCCATGAAAGCTCTGGATAATGACAATTACTCGGCGAAAGAGGTGCGTCTCAATGCAGCAGAACTTCAGGCCCGTAGAGGGGAGTTTGAGGGTGCCCGGCAGAGTGTTGAGGAACTCCGCCGGGATACAACCCGAACCGACTTCATTGACCAAAAAGCCCGCGGCCTTCTTCGAGAGATACAGTCTCTTGAACGGTGAGTAGGCAAAATAATTAAGGGCAAAATAATCAGTGGGTCCTTTCGCTGGAATAACAGAGCAATTATTTTGCCCTCTAATCATTTTGCCCACTCTCCACAGTCCACAGTTTACATTTCCCCATTTCAAATTTACTCTTCCGCTTTCTCTTTGTTCAAACGTAACCGTTCACGGGGTAGAATAGCAGGAGTGGGGCAGAAAACCAGCGTGGTTT
>CAZNWT010000037.1:0-37352 GCA_964576795.1 uncultured Victivallales bacterium | reverse complement strand
TCAGACGGGAAGTCTAATTGTCGCTAGACGGGAAATGTAATTGTCGCTGTACACTCTCTCTCATGCTGATTGAAAGGTGTGGATTCTCAGAAACAGTTAAACTTGCCTACCCGGGGGGACGCACGCTTCTAGGAAAACACATACACAATCGCTTAGCAAAACTATGGCCTGAATTATTTTCAGAACTCGCTATGATAGCCTATCGTTAACAAAGGGGTAACGCTAAGAGCGTGTGGTAAGCTTTGGGGTATTCGAGCGTTGCGGCTATAGTCCCAACTTTTGCCGTAAAAGCATAAATACAAATCTAGGATTGTTTATCAGGTAGCGCCGCCACAGTCTGCCGGGTTCCCTATACAACCGATATGCCCACTGCAATCCTGACCGTTGCATCCAAACGGGTGCTTCTTTCATTGTTCCCGCCAAGAAATCAAATGCAGCACCAACACCAACCATTACTGTTGTATCCAATAATGCCAACGTTTCTGCCATAAATATATCCTGCTTCGGAGCTCCCAATCCCACCCAAAATATATCAGGCTGGCAGCGCGTCACATCCGCCTGTAATGAGGCAAATTCATCATCCGAAAGAGGTCGAAACGGAGGGGCATGCTGACCCACAATCGAAACCTCTGGATACGTTTCACTCAGACAACTCTTCAATGTACCCAAAGTAGCAGGATCGCTACCATACAGATAATGAGTCCAGCTTCCATCTCGTGATTTATCAAAAACCGCACGCATCAAATCCGGACCATAAACGCGACCGATTGATTTATGTCCGGCAAGTTTACCCAACCAGACAAGCGGCATGCCATCCGGCACACATAAGAATGCATTATTCAGAACTGACTTATAATTATGGTCATCTTGAGCAACCATTATGCTATGCACAGGGGTTGCGCAAATATACCCTTTGGTGTGTTCGAAAATAGCATGTTCAATGCAGGTCAAGACCAGAGGTATGTTAACAGCATTAACGCCTACATCCAATATATTGCATTTGTCACTTGATACGTCTTTTTTCTCAATCACCATGAGACGGCCATCCCGTTCATTCAGAAAACTCTCAATCACCCACCGTTGCAAGATACAAATCTGCTACACGATCCTTCAACCAACTCACCTGCGCATCATCTCCACCCCGAAACGATGATGTGATCGAGATATACGCCCAACGCTCCCTTTCACCGTGAACAATTCCATTCCACGCAATCCAAAACAGCCGCGACAGATGAGACGCTGTTGTTCGTTTTCCATTTGTAAACCAATACGCAAACACCATGCGAGACTCGTTTAATTCCATCAGCATTACATCAAGCGGTTTATCACCCGAAACCGGGACACTAACTGGATACTGCTTCGTAATAGAATTCCCTTGAGCAACAAGACAAACCTGCGGCTTATGGATACTTCTCCGTTCCGACCCGCCCACCACAACAGAAACATAAAAACTTCGTCCCGTATCACTCTTATACATACGATGTAATATCTCTGTGTCTGCGGGCAGTAGCTGCCGCTCAGCAAGAGAAACCGTATCAAGCACCCCTTCACACTCAGGACAGGCAAAACTATTTGTAAGATTCTCAATCGAAAATGACTTCAGGCACCGCTCATTTTGGCAATGCAGAATATCCACCCCATAATACGCCCCCAGCGCATCGGGCAACGCCAACCGGACGGGCATAGACTCGTCCACACGACCTTGCGTTGTAAACGCACAAACCGCAATAAACACGCCAAGCACGCCAACCAAGATTAGGTGCGGGGTAAATTTGAACGTTTCCATCGCTGCAACATTTCTTTGTAATTAAGATTCAACATCCGTCCAGCACTGACCATCAACAAAACAGCAAGCGCAAAAACAAGATATCCCGAATAATCATGATAAATAGACATGGCGATCTCTTGTCCAAACGCCTGCGCAACAATTGCAATCGTCACAATCCGAGTCGTGTTTGCAAGCATCGCAAGTGGCGCCGATGCTAAAAACAGAAGAACTGACTTAAAGACTGTTTTTTGAGTAAAAAAAGCATAAGGCGCAGCTAACGCAGTCATAACAACCAGCGACCGAAGCCCACTACACGGATCAGCCACATCAAAACTAAACCCGCCGCCAGCCGCAGAATGAATTGCCGTACCATTTCTCACCGCCGCGATTCCTATCCCATTAAGCACAACTGAAGTCAAAGAACTCGCAATCAGCCGCAACGGAAAAGAAATACTGACTAAAAGATACGACGTAAAACACAGCAGCAGATATCCACACGGAAAAAGCAGTAAACGAGCAGTCTCCCGGCCATACAAAAAGTATGGCACCCCCCACAAAACACCAACCAAAGCCACAAGCGAAACGCGCGGCTGCTGCGCTCTCAGGGCAGCCCAATGCAACACCAGAGAAAGCAGCACAACAAACAAACCCAAAATGCTGTATGTCGATATACCGGCAACCAGCTCCCTGCGCCTTGACCAGACAACCCCCAAGCTAATCAAAGGCATAATCCAACCATGCGAAAAATCACCGCCGGCATTGAACCACTGGCTACCAATCCACCAGAAGAGCGAACTCGACTCAACAGCAGTATGAGAACGATTCCCGACAAAGTGAAAAAGGCAAAACACAATTCCGGCAATCACCCCCAAAAGCAAAAGGGGTACCCATGACACCCTCTTTTGTGTCTCAGAGTTTGCCATTACCCCTCGCCCTGATTTCATCATACTCAACCAACGTCCTGAACTCGCGTCTAATACGAAAAGGAACCCGCGCCAAAGTCACAAGACTGATCGCCACAAACCCAAACTTTAAAAACAAAAATTCGACATCAAACCACCGCATAACAATCAAATCAGCAACGACCAAAGACGTCATAAGCATATACTGTCCGGGAAAACAAACAAACTCCTCAACCAAAGAACACAAACGACCTACTATGCTAGTTCTTTTCTCAGAAACCGGAGTCCTTGTTCTAACAGAATCAATAAAGATACGATAGACCTCATCATCACTAAACGCAGAGATATCAGTCGATCTTTTAGCAATATGCTCACACAACACATGCTCCTTTGATCCGAAACTAACCCCCCACCCAGAACAAATAGACAAAACACCAATTACCAAATAGAACACATTCCAAGAGACGAAAAACAGAAACACACCAATCGAACAAAAATACATAGGTTGAAAAATGAGATGAAAAACGAAATCCAGAAAAGAACCACTGGATGTTGAAGTTCCCGTCATTCGAGCAATACTGCCATCAGCAACATCGAGAATAAAACCGAGATTCCAGAAAACAATCGCAACGACAAGAAGAACCAGCCCCACACTCCCTGCTCCACTCCAAAGCCACCCAGCAAAAATAATTGCAATAACACTCAAGATCCAAAGGCATCCACCAAGCACTGTGACCATGTTAGCAGAGAGTCCCAGCCTATGAAATATAACCGCCAGCGGATAAGCTAAACGACGAGAAAACAAAGCAGTAATAAGAAAGAATTCATCACGCTTCTCGCCCTTATTCGATATCTTAGATTTCATACAGACCAATCAGGAAAGAGTGGAAGGCACTCGCGAAAGCGTATGCTTAATTCCGCTGGTTGATATATCAGGTGTTCGTGACAAATAAACAACATCACACAGACTGCCAAGTAAATCGTCAAAACAGCCTTCCCAATCATCACCAATAACAAAAACATCAATGTCACGCTCGCGCACATCATCGCCCTTTTGCTCCCAACACACTTCAGGAATAACACAATCAACATACCTTATTGCCGCAACAATAGCCGCACGCTCAAGATACGGTCTTGCACAAGCCTTACTCTTATCATGCTCTGCAAACTCATCCGTAGACACAGCAACAGTCAAATGCTGCCCCAAAGCTTTTGCCCGCCGCAACAACTCCAAATGCCCCCAGTGAAACAGATCAAATGTGCCGTATGTGATGATTTTTTTCATTTTCTACACCCGTTTACTCTACGACCAGACTAAAATTAAAAGTTATGCTCAGCATTTACAATCATCTTTGAGCTCAAGACGATATGTCATCTGCATAGCAAACAATGATGGGAAAATACGCCAAAAGAATAAAGTCCCATTCTGTCCACGATACTCAACAACACGATACCCCATCTGATCTGCCCAATATTTAAAATCAGACACAGTCCAAAAACGAAGATGTTCTCTCATATGATAAATAATTGCAGTAATCGGCATTTTTCCAGCAAACATTAACCGCAACCGATGCTCAATATGACCCAAATTAGGAATCGTGACATAATATCGCCGCGCCCCAATAGCTTTCACAGCACGCATAATAGCTTCAGGGTCAGGAATATGTTCAAGCACCTCCATCATAACAACATAATCGGCTTTCAAGTCATCAGGAATACAGCCGTCTGCCAGGTCGACAACTGCACTACGAATACCGCATTGTTTGAGCCTAGAAACAGCCACCTCAGACACATCAACCCCCATCAACCCCAACTCAGGTTTAACATTTCTCAAATGCTTCAAGAATGTTCCATCTCCACATCCAATATCAAGAACCTGCCCAGAATTCGGCAAATCATTCGCAATCTGCTTATAACGTGGAAGCAACCGTTGGGGAGGGCGTTTTTTCCAATAATCATTATAGTCCAAAAACTCAACAAGAGGCATTTCATC
This sequence comes from uncultured Victivallales bacterium, assembly GCA_964576795.1. Lineage (GTDB taxonomy): Bacteria > Verrucomicrobiota > Kiritimatiellia > UBA8416 > UBA8416 > JABGOW01. Next base: position 32,689 of record CAZNWT010000037.1, on the reverse strand, counting down.
AATAAACACCCTGCAAATTGGTCTCCACAGCTTATTTAGCGCAGCACGGATAACACACAAAACACCTTGGCACTCATGCTTACATTTTTTCTGCACCGCACTCAATAGAGCAACCTTTCTGTCATCAGCACTAAATCTCGCGACATAATCATCACCAAAACAGACCAATAAACATATACCAATATGCATGCCTGTGTCAGGTATGCAATGCTTCCCCTGCGGACGGAAAGTATTGAAAACCTGAGCCAGAGCATAATAACTGGCTAACGAGATCGGAAGCTCCCAATAATTCAAAACAAATGGAGCGCGCATAACTATGCGAGACATAACCCACAATGTAGAGTCGAGGGCTACGCGTTCCTAATTCATCAACCGAAGAAATTAAACACAAATTAGCTCAAAAAGAGCTTCCGCGACCTCTTCTGCAGAAACCAACTTCATGCATTCATTGCCGCAAGTAAGTTCCGAATCAACTTGATGACACGGCGCACACGTAAGCTCGTTCTGATGGTGAATCAACGCACTTTTATCCCCTTGCGGTGCCCAGAGAGGAAATGTGCTGGAACCATCCACAACAACCAACGGCAGTCCCAAAGCCGCCGCCATATGCATTGGCCCCGTATTTACTGATATCACAGCGCGCCTTTTAACAAGTTCAGCAACCCACTGCGCAACAGAACAAACCTCCGTGCAATCCACAGCTCTACCAAAGTCGTTTATAACATCATTCCGCTGTCCGGGCCCACACAACCATATGGGGCGCAAGCCCCGCTCTTCAATCTTGACAATGAGTCCCAGCCAGGCATCAACAGTCCAACGCTTACCAGCACCAGCCGCATAGGGAATCATTGCAACCTCCTGCACCTGCTCAACAGCGTCACCGCAAACAAGGTGAGAAATATCAGGAGGAGTAACATCAGAAAACTCAACTCCAATAGCCGCTGCAAAATCCAAATTAAGACGCCAGCGCAGTTTGCTCGGATCTTGCGATACGCGCTCAACTCCACAATGCGGTATGTGCATTGATGATCCAAGATAATGGGACAATGAATAAACCTTGCGACACCCCGCCATATGAAGTAAAAAAATGCTTCGCGCATCACCGCGTGTGTCAATTCCTATGGCTCCATTACCAATCTTGGCAAGACTACGCACCGTTTTCAATAAAGATGGGATGAAATTACCAAAAATACGATATTTTTCAGCAAAAGAAACAACAGCCCAAGGCACAGATATGTTCTGCCAACGAACAGATTTACTCTCAGGAATGATGCTTTGCCATACAGGCCTTCCGCAAAAAACAACCGAATACCCGCTCTCTTGTAATATCCTGACCAGAGGTCCATGCGTTATTACATCTCCCATACCAAAGGGTTCAATAATAAGAACTGTTTTAAAATTATGGTATCTGAATATAAAGTTGCGCATTAAAGAGATTAGCCGCAAAACAAGCAACGGCACACACAAAATCAAAACGATAAGATGTTTTCTGTAACTTATTTTAAAACCTGCAACTTTATTTAAATAATGTTTACCTGCCATAGTTTATATACACAGCCTCTTTCTAATAAACTCCACAGCAATATTAGGTGATACTTTTCTTAGATAAGATTTATGTTGTGATGGAGTCACAGGCTCTCACTCTCCAACCCAATCAATTTAGTCTAATTAGTTTTCATACACTCATCAATCCCTGCCGCAAATCTATTTGCCATCATTTCTGCCGAATATTTGTACCCCTCTCTTTGAGCCTCTGCTTTTGCCTTAACAAGCAATCCATCTTCAGTCAGAATCCTTGCGACAGAATCAACATATTCACCAACAACATTTTTTGTCATCAACCCTGTTTTCTGATCTTCCAGATAGGATATTTCTGGGCCATGAATCTTATTGTCTGTTGTGGCCAAAGGCAAACCGGCGGCAAACGCATCCGTTACCGCCAATCCAAGCGCCCCAGGATTAAGCCAGATATCTGCTACCGACAGATAATCAGCTCTTTCGCTACTCCACTTCGCTCCCGTCCATTTACACCAATTATTATCAGCACAAAACAACTTCACATCTTCACTTAAAGGTCCATCTCCCACTATGATCATAAAAAATCCTGGCAACCGTGCATGAATCTGTTTGATGCTATCAAGCAGAAACAAAATCATTTTTGATTCAATAAGACGACCGCAATAAAAGCCTACACGGCTTTCCCTGCTTCGAGAGCAGCAGAATATCTCTGCAAACAACTGGTCTGAACGCGCACGTTGTTTATTAACAATTTCCCTCAACAGGGTCGTGTCTGTGGAATTATTCACGACAGTTATTCGATCAGAAGAAAACCCTGCAGTGGTCAATATGCCTTTTGTCTTCGCTGTATAAGCAAACCACCAATCAACCCGCCTCAGCCAAAACTCTCGCCACTTGTCTAATAGTATCCGTGAATCGACTCGTCCCATGTTGGCCCCATGACCCCAAAACCCAAGCCGGGGTATTTCTTTTCCCATAAGTCTCATCAACAAGAACGGATATGTGTATAGAGCTGCATTTTCCTGAACAAGAATAACCATATCAGCACTTTTGGTTGCCGAATGCAGCCCATGAATCCAACACACTGTTTTATAAAAATATGTTGTAGCCCTTCTCTCTCCGAAAGACAAATCATCTAAAACATCAAACGCCTCTTCGCCACGGCGCGGAGTTCCGGTTATCAAGCGTAGATTGATATCTTTAGCAGACAATTCTTTTCGCAAACAACTATAGAACGCCTTTCGGTATTCACAGACTACTCGCTGAACAATAACAACTTCTTTCATTGTGCTTTCTATCTGGTGGAGAACCGGAAAACACTCAGGCAGCCGGAGTTCTTGCAATAATGGTTATTTCCGAAAAAAGAGAAGGCCAGATTCGAGCTAACATAGAATCAACAAATTTACCAAAACCGATCTTACCCATAGGATATGGATATCGTGAAACAGAATCAAACCCACACAGGTCTATTAACATCTTCGTTAAAGAACGATAAGTAAAATAATGGAGGTGACCTTGATCGTGTAAGTCAACCGGATTACCGCTATAAGTTGTAAGACCTTCATTGTGCGTAGCTGTTGACGGGAAGCGCCCGCATAAAAGCTTAATCCTGCGTGTATATTTGGCTATATTTGCTGTGTCAATATATACAACCCCGCCCGGCTTAAGAATACGTGCTATTTGCTGCATAGCTGAAAGCGGATCAATCAAATGCTCAATCAACGCGAGCATGATAACCGCATCGTATGAATCACTCTCTATAGCGCTAATTTTCTCCGCATCTATCTCTTCTACACGTACCTTAGGATAGTCAAGTTTCTTGCGCAACGAATTCAAGCGTGATCCAGGCACCTCACTGGCGACAAATTCATCAAACGGTAATCCAGCTTCAACTAAAGAAGCAACCAAAGCTCCATCGCCAGACGCAAGCTCAAGAATTCTACCGTGAGATACAATATCCGGTAACACAGACACGCAGGCAGTTAAACGATCAGCTGGATATCTTATTGGAGATACTATTTTCATCTGCTGCTTTGAAGCTTCTGCATATTTTCTGTCGTAATGATCCTGAAGCGTTGTATTCATATCTATCAAGTCCTATAAATAAAAAGGCTATTTCCGCTAAAATACTCGAAAAAATAGATACGAGTAAATAAGGCGATGCGCAAACACACGATCGAAGATAAACTCGATTCTGATTAATAACCGGAGTAAAGAAGATAAAGTGTACACAATCTACCGCCACAACAGACAATAACAAAACAAAAACTTATCTCACTCAACAGCCCGCTCGACTGTTATCACCTTTGTAGCATCATCGGACTCAACCGTAATATCCGCTTCATCTTCCGGATCCAGAATACGCCCCAGAAGCAGCCACGTGCCTATCGTCAACATTCGAATACGCCATACATCCCAGACAATCCCAATCACAAAATTGGTAATCAACAACATTACCACAAAACCAATCAGGAACCGCATTTCAGCACTGATGGCCTTGTCATACTGCACGTGCCTCACGATATAGAACAGAGGGTACGTAAGAAGCACCAAATACAAGACAAGACCTATCAGACCGATTTCACTCAACAACATCACGGTGCCACTAAAAAGACTCTCGCGAATACTGCCGGTACTCAGTTCATTCCTTCCGCTGTACGTGTAGTACCACTCACCAATCAAACGAATCGTTTGCGGAGAGTTGAGCAGAAGACCAGTATAACTCACGGCTGAATTGGGACCCATGCCAACCGCTAGCTGAATCGGACTAGCCATCTTAATCACTCGTCGAATCACGTTCACTTTTGGCCCATTCCAAACCGATGTCCATGCATTACGAGCATACTCGGATGAGCCCACCCCCCCATGCCGATAGCGCGCATTCGACGCAGGTCGACTTAGCAGCGGAACAAAAGCCAGGCAAGCAAGACTAAGCACAAGCAAAACACAGATAGTCCTTCCTGAAGCCTGCCCTTTGTTTCTCGGTAAGAAGAAGACAAACACCAGAAACGCAACCGGCAAGAGAAGGTATGCATGTATTGTAAAAGTAAACACAAACTGGATACACGCAAGAATCAGCAGTAGGATCGCACCAACTCTGACCCCAAGACGCGGTTTGGTAGAAGCAAAAAAGCACAAGCCTCCAACAATGGCTGACAACACAACATACGCTGTACCTGCCGTATTTCCATACGTCCCACAGGAGAGATCAACAAACATACGGTTGTTACGCAAAGGGTTAACCCCGGCGTGCCACGTCATGTTCAAGACAAACTGAACCAACAGGAACACAATGATAATCCGCAATATCCGTGCAGGGGTGTAATCCTTCAGGTATGTTCTAGAAATCGCAAGCACAGGAAGTGGAAGCAAATATGTAAAAAACCATTCTCCCCAATAAGCCGGATTGACTCTGTTGACGATAAAGGAAACAAAACTTACCACAAAAATCAGTAGTCCCACACGTTTGAGAGGGGCCGGAATGCCGCGCACGTTACCACCCATAAGGATTCGTGCAAGCCATGACACCCACAACAAAATAACAACACCCTCGTTCAAGACCTGGTACGCAAAATTCCCAAGATATTCGCGAACCAGAAACGGTAACAATGCGAGACATCCCCAAGCAAAAAGCAAAGCCCGGCGCGGACTGACAACCAAAATAAGCATTATTGGTAGTGCCATAGCAAGAGGTGCACCAAGCGGCACGCCAAAAGTGCTCAGCACAATACAAACCACAGCCAGCATCAGAGACACGACCAGAATGGAAACGATCTTCTGAGGGAACATATCTAGGACATCCTATTTTCAACTACCTGAAATATCAACATCCCCCATCCAGGGGGCCTAAATGTCTAGGCAATTGTTTGGGCGATACAGCACTGAAGTCTGACTCTTAACAAAATGGCTTGGTGTAATCCCCGTGAACGTGAGTTTCTTGAATCCTTGAGCCTCAAGACCTTGCCAACTACTGCAAAAATCCTCACGTGCCGAATCGTCCGCAAGAATCACCCCCCGCTCTGTCAGAAATGAACTCGCGTATTGATAGCATTCGCTACGAACAATACCATCGACGATAATAACATCAACCTTGCCCACTTGATCTATCGCCCGAACAAACTCCTCAGGACTCTCCCGAAAGATAACCCGCCCATTTGAGGGCAGCATCCGTTCAACTCTGGCAGACCATTGTTGATTATTCTCTACCGACGTCACCTGCTTCACCTTTGAGCAATACCAGACAGAAGAAAAGCCGCATCCGTACTCGAAAAGAGTCAATTCCTTGCTTAGCCGTGATTCCAGAAAATCAATCATTGAGTATGGGAGCCATGGAAGCGGTTGCCCTGCAGCGTCAATGGGGACCCCTCGCCGGTAGCTTTTGAACCAGCCATTCTTCACGAGCGTGCTCTTTGGATACAACGAGAGAACCAACGGCCCAAAACCACACTTTCTAACTACGCTCCAAACACCTCGAATGAGAGCGTTTTTTGTTTGCTCATTCATACTTACCACCTCACCTAATTGCTAGAGCCGATACAGCTCTCATTTACACGGATTTCATCTTCACTGAATGCATCCCTTTGCAAACATGCTCTGCCGTTCCGCCGGAGGAAGAAATTCACCAGAATACAAAGCTCAGTCAAAACACCCGCACACATTCCCAACAAAATGCCATAAAGATTCATGATTGGCACAAATATCATGAGGATAATAAGCACGACCACAGCAGTACTAACCTTGGCTACCAATATGGTACGAGTACTCTCAAACGCTCGGATGGCAGTCGCCAGTGACTGATTGATTGCCTTGACCACCAGAACAAATGCAAACCCAGGTATCAACCAATAATACTCAACATAGAATGCATTTGCATACAAAAGCAAAAGAATCTGTTTTCCAAACAGAATCATGACCACCCCATACAAGCATGCAACCCCGGCAAAACCGATCGTCATAAACCTGATGTAACCGCATACGCGAGTCCAAGGCTCACGCCTTACTACCCTTGACATAGAGGGAAGCATCAGCAAAGTGAATGTCGCCAACAACTGCGAAAAAGGTAGCGAGAGATTCTGAATAGCCTTATAAGCCGCAGCGTCCTGTAGTGCTGACATGAGGCCCAGAATAGGTGCATACAGCAATGTTGAAACACTGCTGGCGACCGAGGCAATGATCAACCACTTCCCGAAATTCCAATGTTTGCGAAGGATTGGCTGAATAGGAGTGCCTCGGCCTGCGGGTACAACAGCCCTTCGCACCGCGACAACACGGTAGTACATAAAGCAAATCAAACTAGCCAAAACAAATACTTCGTAAATATAGATCGGGGATATTAGTCCGCTCAGCTTCAAAACGGAGATACCACCCAGCAATATAAGCGAATACAAAAAGCTCACAACCGCAGCATGGGCAATATTCATTGTGCAATAGAGCGCACGCCTTACAAACCAGACCTGAAGCATGAAAGGCAAAGCAAGCGCCGCAACACTCACAGTCTTACCAGTCTGCCCCCCAAAGAAGAGTGAAATTGCAAGAAAGATAACCGCCAGTAAGACAGATATCCCAAAGTGCGCAAACGACACTTTTGCCAAATAATCGTTAATATGATCACGAAAGTCGGTCGTGCCATAAATCATCATCGGCTCTAATGTCAGAGAACACACAATACCGGCACATCCCAAATAAAGAGAAAATGCGATAGCAAACGCGCCATAACCATCCGGGGACAACCAGCGAGCCAGCAGAATGTTAACCAGGAAGTTGCTGCCAGAAAATAGGCCTTGATCAAGAATGCCGCTCCCGACGCGCATTGACCATCGCCGCACCACAGGAAAACCCTTACTACGGTTCAAAAGAATATTAGATTTCAACAAGATGCTCGTTCCCCGCCAACTCCATTTTTCATCTTGCCTTGATGGCTCCAATGCTCATTTCAACACCTCTGAATCTATGCCCTGAAACCCATGGATGGCAATGTACGACTTCGTCAAGCCCAGCAACCGTTCGGAATATATCGTCGCATCGGGAAAGCAGGATCTGAACTGAGATCGTGTCAGCATGCGATTCTTTCGGACCCCTTCGATACATGCAGCAAAACTACCGTCCCCTCTTGGAACTCCTGAGATCCTGAACAGTCGGATTAACACACCAGCAACTATTGCAGGAAGAAACTGAAAACACGGAAGCAATACATGCGGCTCAATCGGAAACCAAAATGAAGGCGTTTGCACGATGTAGCAGTCACTCACCCTCGAAATTTCCGCAGCCATGCGCGCACGATCATCGCGCCAACCCACATGCTCTATCACCGAATTTGACATCACGACATCAAAATCACCACGTTCGTAAGGCAACCTGCATGCATCTCCTTCAACAGACGAAAACCCCTGCACGTCATCATTGAGCAAAGGTCGATCCAAATTCAACAACGTGACATGATAACGATGAGGATCCGGTAACCCAATGGCCCTCCAGAACCCAAGCCCACCTCCAACATCAAGAATACGCAACCTCCCATGCGGGAGGGCATACGACTCCAAACACTGCCAAATCAACGCCGCGCGGCGCCGACGACAACGATTCACGAAAGACTCTGAATCCTCGTATGAAAACAGTTTTGGAAAAAGACGACGTAAAGGAATCATACCCTTTTCTCCGTTCCAACCGACAGATTCTGCAAAGAAATCCTATCGACACCCACAACAACAATAGCCGTATCCTGCTCGGTCCAACATCCCGTATTCAGGTAGCGGACACCGTCAATCATGCGATCCTCAGGGTAGTGCGTGTGTCCGCAAACCACGGCAGAATAACCATGCTTTCGTGCATAGCGAGCCGCATTTCTTGCGACGTGCTTAAGCAATACGCCATACAGTCCTTGAAAGCGCTTTGCAAATTCAGCCACATGCTTGTGAGATCCGCGCAGACGGGCAACAAAATCGTAAATCAACCGTGTCGGAACCAACAAGCCGCGGATGGTCGGCATCAACCGATCAAAACGATGCCCGTGTGCAACGTATACCCGCTTACCAATCGAGAACTCCTCCATGAATCGAATTTGCCCCGGATCCGATAGAACAAGCTTTCTGTCATTGTTGCCACGAATCCAAATCACCTCACGCTCATACGACGATTGTCGAAGTTTATCAATAACCCGCTTATGCTCTGGACTGAGCTGCGCATCCGTGTAGTAGTGCGTAATGATGTCACCGTTCAGGATCAGGCGAGCACCCGCTGGCAATGCATCAAGAAAGGCCATGAACGCCTCAGCTTGAGAATGCTTGAGACCAAGATGAAGATCACTCGTGATGTAAGTCTGCACTAGCGAGTCCCCTTCTTACGATTAGGAGCGGCGCACTCTCCTACAAGAGACAGAGTCAAAATCGCAGCAAACAACCACACCGTAGCCGGCATTTGCAGATTGAAATCCCCCAGGGAGTGGAAAGACATGGCGACAAAGGAAAGACCGCCACCCAACATCACAGCAAATGAAAAAGGACCTTCTGCATGTTCGCCACCCACCTCCCATACCGCTTTCTCGGAAGAAGCACTTACACCATAAAGCCGCCATACCCAAAAAAAGGGAATGCCAAAGAGAAGCATCCCAACCCCTCCATACTCCTCTAACAACTGCAGCCAGTCATTGTGCACCTCGTAGGACCGAAAGTCGTGATTAGAGAGCGTGGGCCAAACACCCAACTCGCGGTCACCATCAGAACTCGGAGCAAAATGCGGCCAGAGATGCTGATGCATTCCAGGGCCGATCCCAAACCATGGAGCGGTTTTCCAAGCACGTACCGCTCCCGCATACATGCGGCCACGAGAGGTTCGACTCAAAGCGTCTACCACCTGTTCCACAGGCCCCGAGTCACTTCCGGCGTGCGTCCCCCACCCTCCCCCATACGAGGAAAACCTGTCAACATAGTCCGATCCAAACAGAAACAGGCCCATTAACAACAACAGCGACGCCGAAATTCCAATCAACCGCAAATACCAACGAACCGCATGTGGCCATTGTGCAACGCCCCACACCATCGCCATCGCGAAAATAACCACCAGCGTCATGCCGCCGCCGCGCGACTGGCTCAATAGCACCCCAATAACAGCCACCAACCCTCCCATACCAGCCACCAGCTTCCACCGGCCCGGGCACCCCCGGTCTGCAAGCAACCCCACCGCCATACACAGAAGCAACTCCATCACACCCGCAAAGTGATCCGGACAGAAATAAGATCCCGTCGCACGCCCCGCATATTGTTCATACCGCGGCATCCACAGCACATGTTCACTACCCCAGACAAGGTGATTCACAACGCCATAGATTCCAAGCAGTAGTAGATTTAGAAATATCAGGCCGAATAGCAGCAGACGTTGTCGTGGATTAAGACCAAACACGATAACGAGCACAACACCCAGAGCCGTAACATGCAGCAGGACAGACCGTTGGGCATCCATGAACACCTCGGCGGAACCAGCGCGAAACAACGCATAAGCAAGGAACGGAATAACTGAAAGCAACAAGCCACACACCCGCTTTGGAACGGCGGGCCTATCGTGCGCATTAGGCACAACCAATCGCAGACCCGTGGCGACCACACCCGCGCTGATCACTACCACAAATGGCCAGAACCACCACGATTCCCAAGCGCCAAAGAACCATGGCCCCACAAGAACGGAAAGACATATAGAAGCAAACGCAATCCAGCCAAACACAGCATCAAAACCTGCCGCGATTCTTCCCGTTATTGGGTCCCTCTGAATGGTCTCGTTCATAAGCGGGATAACGTATCGAAATCCGGCTGTTAGGTCAATCTGCGACGGGGTAGTGAACTTACCCCTGTTTATGCCGGCCGGTGGCACATGAGGTCCCTCGACTTCGCTCGGGATGACAGTTTCCTAAAGTTTATTGTCATGCCAAGCGAAGTCGAGGCATCTCCAGCCTACCTCAAAGACATCAGACCGTTCCACTTCCGAGAACCAGAAGTGCACCTTTCTTCAGAGCCTTGCAATACCTTACGCCAAGTACCGGGGGATATTGCTCACAACCACAGCACAATTAGCTCGGGCTCCTCAAGCGCAGGATAAGCTTTTCTACCTCTACTGCCGCAAACACAGTCAGCCCACAAAACACGCAGAGACCGAGTTGGGGCAGTGATAGCGCAGCCGTTTTGAAGAATCCCTGCATTGCAGGAACGTAGATCACGCCCAAATGTAAAAGCAGGGTTACCGCCAAGGCGGCAACCATGGGACGATTGCTGAACATGCCAATGCGAAAGATAGATTCACGTGAAGAGCGGACGGCCATTGCAAGAAACAGCTGAGCCAACACCATCGTCGTGAAGAGCATGGTCTGCCACACAGCAGCATCTCCGCCCCCATGCCCATGCGATAATGCCGCACCGGCCTCTCCCATATAGAAATGCTTACCTATCCAAAGCGAAACGCCGGCTATGAGAAGACCCACCCAAAGAATACTGCGGCCCATCGCCCAATCAATCAGCGGGGCACTGGGATCGCGGGGGGGACGTTGCATAACATCCTTCTCTGGCCCCTCGACACCCAAAGCCAATGCCGGAAAGCCATCCGTCACCAAGTTCATCCAAAGGATCTGCACAGGAAACAGCGGCAAGGGAAGCCCAAACAACGGCGCCAGCAACATCACAAGCAGCTCGCCGGCATTGCTGGCGAGGATAAACCGAATAAATCGGCGGATGTTATCAAAAATGACTCGCCCCTCACGAACCGCAGAAACGATAGTGGCATAGCGATCATCCAAAAGCACCATATCCGAGGCCTCTTTCGCAACATCTGTCCCCGTGATTCCCATCGCCACACCAATATCAGCACTCTTTAGGGCCGGAGCATCGTTCACGCCGTCCCCTGTCATAGAGGTAATCTCACCCCGAGCCTGCAAAGCATCCACAATACGCAACTTATCTTCTGGCGATACCCGTGCATACACGCACGCCACGGCCGCCGTCTCCTCAAGCTCTGCATCTGACATACGGGCAATATCCAGCCCCGTCACAACAGCACCATCCACCGGCATGGAAAGCGCATCTGCAATGTGGCGCGCCATGGCTGGATGATCCCCCGTAATCATAACAGGTCGAATGCCGGCCTTTTGGCATTCGGCAACGGCCCCCACTACATCCTCACGCAGCGGATCCATCATGCCCACGAGCCCCAGAAAGGTGAGTTCCTTCTCAAGATCGCCAGCCGAATAGCCCTCCTGCCGGGGAACCCCCGCACGACAAGCCACCCCGAGCACACGAACGCCCCCGGCGGCCATAGACTCCATCTGACCCAAAATCTGCACACGATCCGCATCGCCCAATGCCGCATTCACACCATCGCGACGGATCTGCGTACACACATCAAGCATGCAATCCACAGCACCTTTGGCAAACACGACATCACCCGCACCATCTTCCACACCACATGCGTGAAGAAAGTCAGAGATTGACGTTTCTTTAGATGCCATTTCCGAGCGGCGGTGTAACGTCGACATACGTTTACGATCCGAATCAAAAGGTGCCTCTGCGTATCGCGGAAGCAACGACTCTAAGAGGGGCTTTGTCAGTCCGACTCGTGCGGCAGCCACAACAAGCGCCCCCTCGGTAGGGTCTCCTATGGCTTCCCGTGCACCTTCCTCATCGCTGCGCGCTTTCAAAACTGCATCGCTCGCCAGAGCCGCAACGCCAAGGCACAACAACACATCAGTACGGCTATCATCAGGAAGCGTCACTGCAGCTGACGGAGCAATATCAATGCGGCTGTTCGGCAAGGCAACTTGCGTGACCGTCATCACGTTCTGAGTCAACGTTCCGGTCTTGTCGGTACAGATGGCAGTAACCGACCCTAAGGTCTCTACAGCCGGCAAATTCCGAATCAAGGCATGGCGAGCCAGCATCCGCTTCGCCCCAAGCGCCAACGCAATCGTGACCACTGCGGGCAACCCCTCCGGAACAGCAGCAACAGCCATACTGACCGCTGTCATAAACACTATTTTCCAGTGATCGCCGCGCACAATGCCAACCACAGAAACAAGCATAATGAGACCCAATGCCACCCACACCAGAACCTTGCCAAGATGCTCAATCTTGTTGGTTAGTGGAGTGGGGTCATCTTCTGTGTCCTGAAGCAGGGACGCAACATGCCCCAGTTCAGTCTGCATGCCTGCGGCAGTCATAATGCCCTCTCCACGCCCATAGGTAACAATGGTTCCCATATGCACCATGTTGCGACGATCCCCGACGGTCGTTTCAACATCGGGCAATTTTTCTATGGTCTTCTCAACCGCTTCAGATTCACCGGTCAGCGCGGACTCCTGCACCTTCAGCGATGCAGCCGTACTCAATCGGCAATCTGCAGGTACCAGATTGCCGGCCTCCAGTAAAACGACATCTCCACACACTAAATCACGGGCATCGACCTCCTCAACATCCCCACCCCGCCGAACCTTCACGTGCGGTGCAGAAAGGCGTTTCAACGCAGCCATGGCGCGTTCTGCTTTATACTCCTGCCGGAAACCAAGAATCGCATTAAGGATCACGATCGCAAGAATGGCAACCGCATCTTTCCAATCCCCCAAGAACCAGGAAAGAACGGCAGCAACGATCAGGAGAATCACCAGTACGTTCGAGAACTGTACCAATAAAATTTGCCATGCCTTCTTTTGATTTACGTGGGTGAGTTCGTTTGGCCCGTTCTCGACAAGGCGTTTCGCTACCTCAGCCCGCGATAATCCTTTTTCAAGCGACGACTCCAGCCGTGTGCAGACGTCCTCCACACGCTCATTATAGACTTGGGTATCCATTGCCTTCCCCATGTTGACCGGGAAGTGCAAGGACTCCCGCTATTTACAGAATCAGTCGCCGTTCAGGCACATCAGAAGGTCAGCGTCAGCGCAGTTGACGCCATTATGGTTTCCAGGTCGGCGCCTTCAGAATCTTCATAGGTCGTGTCACTTCCATCAGCCCAGCTATAAGTCGTATCTGCGGTAATCGTATCGTACTGGGTGTAGTTAACGGCACCAGAAAACACAACTTGTCTTCCATCAAAAAAGCGGCTGAGATCATAGGCCCCAGAAAGGGCCACAGAAAACATGCTCCCATTCTCCAATTCAGCATGTGTCTCAAAGTCACGAAGATGGTGTTGATCATCAGCACTTCCAAAGACAAACGGGGAACCGATCACACGACACCCAAAATCGAAGTTTTCCCATTGATATGACGCAGCTACGCCAAAATAGGTCATTTGAAAAGTCTGTTCATATGAAATACCGAGTTCACCGGCCGTAAAGGATCCGGAGCTATCACGAAATCCGCTCTCGGAATATAAATACGTTCCCCCTCTCTCCTCCCACTCGAAGGTCTCCACCCGATGACCAAGAATACCGCGAATTGAATAGGGGCGGTCATCAAATGACCGAAACGGAGACAGTTCAATACTAAAATCCAGTATTGAGCCCTCGGACACATCCACATCATCGCTGTGCGACCAGTCACTCCAATCCGATCCTGAAACCATCCAGTCATAGTCATCCATCGTCCCCTCACCGGGGGAAACCAGAGTCCAATAATCACCATGAAGTGAGAACCACTTATTCAGTTCAACTGTGGCCCCGATGCCAACCATGACAAGACTGTTTATCTCCCATATAAGCTGGCTCAGCACACTGCCATCATCATTATAAACCCACTCATTTGCCTCACCGGACAGATGACCGGCCTGAACACGCACAGAATAGACCATGCCACCGCTCTCTGTAACCACCTCGGATGATTGATCAGGCGCTACCTCTGCCATCTGTCCAAAGGCAGACACACTCAGCGAAGTCACGACTGCAACCAAAACCAGAATATTAGAATATAGACTCTTCATTTAGCTCCTCCACGTTAATGCAACCGTTATCCTCTTAAAACATGCCGTCTGCAACGCACCCAGATCGCGTAGCAGTAGGCACGTATCTCCGAGGTAGGAACTCCGGCAGGAATTGTCGGAGACGTGCCCATTCCGTGCGCCTCAATGATCTCACTGTAGAGCCACAGGCTACAATGTCAGGGACTAGCTGTCGAACGTTGATTATATGGGTTCACCATGGAGACTCGGAGGGGAGATCGCTGGAATTCGTGGGGAGTCTTCTTGCGGGCCAGGAGATTCTCGTATGCGCACTCGTCCGTGAAGCTCCATTTCATTCGACATTCGGCAGTCCACTACCCTACTGTTTGCTGACATGACAACTCAGGACAAAAAAACTGAACTCCTTGCACCCGCAGGCACCATTCAAGCGGGACTGACCGCTATTGATGCTGGTGCCGATGCAATCTACGCAGGCCTATCACGCTTCAATGCCCGCGAACGCGGCCAGAATTGCACTCTGGAAGAACTCGCGAAACTGACCGCATATGCTCACCGCCACGGTCGTAAACTCTACGTCACGCTCAACACGTTAATCAAACAAAACGAAATTCCAGATGTTGCCGAAATACTCACAGAACTCTTGGCCATCAGACCTGATGCCATCATCGTTCAAGATCTGGGGGTGTTGCATCTCATTCGCAAGCACTTCCCTGAACTTACCATCCACGCCTCAACCCAAATGGGCATTCACAACAGTGCCGGGGTACGTATGGCCGAAGCCATGGGAATCAAACGCGTAATTCTGGAACGTCAAGTCACCTATGAGGAGATCGCGACCATACGCAGCAAAACCGACATGGAACTGGAGGTCTTTGTTCATGGTGCACTCTGCTGCGGGCGGTCTGGCTCCTGTCTCTTCTCATCCTGGATGGGAGGCTGGAGTGGCAATCGAGGGCGCTGTAAACAACCCTGCCGAAGGCGCTATTTTGGTGAAGAGGGCAACGGCTTCTTCTTCTCTCCAAAGGATCTCTACGCACTCGAAGATCTTCCTACGCTTGTGGACATGGGCATTTCCAGCATCAAAATCGAAGGCCGATTGCGACGATCCGACTATGTCCATAACGTTGTCACTGCCTATCGAATGATGTTGGACTGCCCTCCAGACGCACGCGCCAAAACACTCTCCGAGGCGAAGCGTATTTTATCCCACGCCATCGGTCGAAAATGGACATCCCCCTTTCGAACTGAGGGCGACTTCAAAGACACCATTCAACATCGCGCTATGGGTACATCCGGTCGCCTCATGGGCAGCGTAACGCACAGCAAGGGAAACGGATTCGAGGCAAAACTCAGCGTCCCCCTTTACTTGCATGACACGATCCGAATCCAACCGGCTTCAGGAGAGGAAGGCCCCGGCATCTCCGTCACGCGAATGACGGTAGATCATCAAGAGACGCGAAAAGTGAGCGCAGGTCAAACGTGCTGGATTGCTTGCGACAAACCCGTTTCGGTGGGATCGCGAATTTTCAAAACCGGTTCACAAACGGCCGATCTGAGCAAGCGGATTGAAAAACTACCTCAGCGGGGGATCGCCCTGGATCTGACCCTCTCAATCAATGCAACCCACCTCACTGCGGTCCTTCCAGCTACAGAACAACGCTGGGAAGTTGAAATCGAAACGCAACCCGCGCGTCAACACGCTCTGGAGGCCGCTACCGTACAAGCTGAATTCGCACGGACATGCTCAACAGAGTTTGTTGCTGGACACATTCAGTGCGAGATCGTACCCGACATCTTCATACCTCCCAGCCAACTCAAAAAACTGCGGCGACAGTTTTGGGACTGGTGCGTTGAGGCGGCACCCCAAAAGTCAATCCAGGCCGCCTATGCCACACGCCTGACAACACTGGCGCTGGAGGCACTCACTCCTTTACCCCCTATGGGCACCGAAAAGGAAGAAACCGTAATCCTCGTCAAAGCCGCGTCGCACAGATCCCATCCCGGAGCTGTCATCGCACGCCAGATCGACGCGGCAGATAGCAGTACAGACGAGGTCGTGATGCCGGAGTTCTGTGCAGAAGCCAACATTCCTCAACTAGCCCAACAGGTTAAGGCCGCATTGGACATCGGCATTCGGAGATTCCGGGTGACATCACTCTATGCACTCGACCTTCTACAACAGGTTCAAAACATATCCATCACAGCATCCTACCCATTACCCATCTGCAACCACGCCGCATTCGAGGCCCTTCACGATTACGGTGTCGTACGGGGTGCGGCTTGGGTCGAACTTGGGGAGGAAGAAGTGCATGCCCTATTGGCACAGATTGGAAAGGCTGGCGAAGTACTCACCTACGCACGGCTTCCCATGCTATCCACCCGCATGGAGGTTCCCGTTACGGGGAAAATTCAAGATGCACGGGGTGCTAAATTTACTGTTAAGCATGGACGCGATGTCACGCTCCTGCTTCCGGAGCGTGTGTTTTCCATTAAACCCTCTGTGCCATGCCACCGGTTCATTGACCTCACACACGCCCAACTCGGGGAACCTTCAACAAGCGCATTCAACTATCCACGCGAGTTGGTGTAGCATACCGTGGTTATGCCACGGCCTGATGAACAAATACATCGGCACACAACAAATCCTGTATGGCATCAAGCGCACTCGATGCGTCTATGCCGCTGGCCTGCACCGTAATCTGTTCGGACCGCTCTGCCCCCAACGTCATTAGACCCATGGTACTCTTGCCGTTCACCGTCTTGCATCCATGGCAAACCAAGATGTCTGCCTGAAAATCACTCGCAGTTCGCGCGAGCATAGCGGCAGCCCGCATGTGCAGACCATGCTCACTGTCAATTATCATATCGCGTTTCAGCGTTGTGCTCATATCGTCATCCCCGTTAACCCCTAAGTGTTGCGAAGGCATATCAAAGATCTGGGGAGACTACAGAAGCGCACCAGAAAGATCAATCGGGGTTTCCCCTATTCTCACGTAAGACTTTCCCTTACCCACACGCCATGAAAAAAATGGGGGTATAACACCAGTCGAGAAGAAGAACCGCAGGGCATCTAAATATCCAACAGCCAACACTCAAACCCAATGTCCAAGGATAGGGGCTCCACAGGGTTGCAATTCCTTTGAAAATTGGACATTTCTTGTTGGCTGTTGAACATTGATTCGTTCAAGGGGGCTGGAATTCGAGGGATAGTCTTCTTTCTGCTTCCCCATTGCAGGGTTTGTCCCTAGGATACTGTATATGAAAAAACCAATTCTGTTTACACTGTTGTGTGGCCTGCTCTTTCTATGCACGCCATATCTCCACGCCACATCCGCAATTGGTGTTGGCGCCCGTCTGCACACGCTACACAGCATCTACGAGGATCTACCCTATCAGGATGACGATCTGTCGTATACTATTGCCTACGAGTACCACGACGCCGCCGGCTACTGGCAGCTTATGGTCGCTTTTACACCAGAGGTGGGTGAAAGTGAAGACGAGGACGAGGACAGCGTAGCAGTGCAGTCCGTTATCACCCCCCAATTAAATCTCCTGATTGAAGACCAGATATGGCTTGCAGGCGTAGGCATCCTTGGCGATTACATCGAAACGGAAGAAGATTCCGAGTGGTCCGACATGTACTGGCAAGTCATGCTCGGAATATGCCTCCCACTAGGGGCTGTCGAACTCGAAATCCTCGCCTACTACCCATTTGAAAACTGGGACACCATTGGCGATTTTGACTCAGGCGATATTGACTACGGTGCCACGGTAAAGTTTCTGTTCTAGCAGCCTTTCGGTCTTAAAAAGACTACGCGATTAACAGGTTCCACGGTTCGTCCTCATTATATTGCTTCTACCTTGTGCATACAGGCTGCTAGCTTACCGTTTTCCGAATAAACGGCGAAACAGAAGCCATACAGCAAACCGCAAACGCGCCAAGATGGGCGCTTTGTGCCGTCCCGAGTGCGACGAAACGGCGCGCGGACGATGTTCACGCATGTAGTCCCGATCGTAAATACCCATGCTGACATGCTCCTCTCCTGCGTACCCGTTTTTTTGCGTGCGTCGATGCGGGTTTTGCTCCAGTATGCACGACATGGATTTTGAGACAATAGTAAAGCAACGGCTCACTCGGTGTTCCCTATTGCCCTCGTTTATGCTGGTGGTGGCACTATACGCAACCCATTCGATTTTGTGGACCCAAGAGACTTACGGTAATGGAGATGCACTACGACATTCTATCGTCAAGATTTACGCCACCATGCAGCGAGAGGACTTCTCACTCCCCTGGCAGGCTTCGCGCCCCATTTCTGGAAGCGGGTCCGGGTTCGTTATTAAAGGCAAACGCATCCTGACAAATGCACATGTCGTCTCCAACGCCCGATTTATCGAGGTAAAGAAAACCGGAAACCCGCGCCGCTACGCCGCACACGTAAAGTTCGCCGGACACGATTGCGATCTCGCCTTGCTTGAGGTAGATGACCCCACCTTTTTTGATGACACCCGCCCCATCACGTTTGCCAACGAGCTGCCCCAGCTAAGCGACACCGTCACTGTCATTGGCTATCCCATGGGTGGCGAACGCATTTCACTGACAGAAGGCGTGGTTTCCCGCATCGACTATAGCGTCTACACGCACAGCGGGGTTGACCAACATCTTGTGCTTCAAGTTGACGCCGCCATTAATCCCGGAAACAGCGGTGGGCCGGTCTTCTTTAAAGGAAAAGTCGTCGGACTCGCATTTCAAGGTCTCTCACAAGGAGACAACATTGGCTACGCCATTCCTATTCCCATAATCCAACACTTCCTAACCGACATCGAGGACGGCACCTATCACGGATATCCAGAATTGGGCGCCGCAGTGATGGACTCCCGTAATGCAGCCCTTCGCGCCTCGCTTGGGTTGGCCAACAGGAGCCACGGTGTCATCGTGTACTACACCGATCCATTCGGCAGCGCAGAGGGCATCCTTCACCCCCGCGATGTTCTTCTCAAAGTCGATGGCTACGATATCGCCGAAGATGGCACCGTGGTGCTTGATGGCAACACCGTGGAATTCTCCGAACTTCTGGAACGCAAGCAATGGGGACAGACGGCCACATTCCGAATCCTCCGCAACCAGAAAGAACAAAATATCGTGGTGCCCCTCACAAATCCGAAAGATCCTTATATTTTCCGTAGTATCTATGATGTGCATCCTCAATACTGCATGCTTGGCGGCCTTGTGTTCTCACCGCTGACCCGAGAGTACCTACGAACCCTCGGAAGAAATTTGAACGGCATCAACGCGCAACAACTCCTCTATGTCACACAATACGCCAAACCCGACGGACTGTACAAAGATCGTGACGCCTTTGTCGTTCTCATTCGGCGGCTACCACACCCCGTCAACACCTACACCACCCCTTTTGCAAACGGCCTCGTATCTGAAGTCAACGGTTTTCAGATTCGCAACATGCAAGACATGAAGAAAGCCTTGGAATCACCCCAAAAGGGATATCATGTCATTAAGTTCACAGGTATGGACGACACCCTCGTGCTCGATGCAGACGCCGTAAACGAAGCACAAGCGCAAATTCTTGAGCGCTACGCAGTGCCTTCGCCCTTCTATCTCGGTGAGGACTTATAATGAAACACCGCCCCCTCTTGACATTGATGTTCCTCACAATTGCCTTAATCCCCTTGGGGGCTTATGCCGACAGCGCTCCTGTTGTGCGAGTCATGACAACCTATCAGGAGTATGACCCCTTTCAGCCGTGGCAAAAGCGCTCCCCTAGCACACGCGCAGGGTTTGGCGTCGTCATCAACGAAACCCATGTTCTGACTACAGCAAGACTGGTTCGAAACCATACTCTAATCGAAGTCCAGCTTGCTCGCTCCGGCGAGAAAATCACGGCAACCCTCGTGAAGGCGGACCCTCAAGTCAATCTTGCGCTACTGCACATCGCCACCAATGCGCAGCAAACACCGCTGCCTCCACAAACCACGATTGCAGAAGAGGTCCCCTTACGGAGCGAGGTGGAAATCATTCAGATCGACGAAACCCGCGCTATTCAGCGAGGAGACGGAAGAATTCTAAAAACTCTGGTTGACGATCTCCCCTATTATCCCTACAGCGCACTTCAGGATGATGTACTGACAGACCTGAACGTAGACGGGGAAGGCGCCGCCGTATTTTACGACGACAAACTGGCCGGGCTCATGCTCAGCTATAGCCGCGCATCCCGAACCGGGAAAATGTTGCCCTCAATGTTCATCTCGCGTTTCATCCACGACGCCATGGAGGGAGATTACAATGGATTTGCCTCGGCGGGCTTTTCGTGGAAACCGCTTGTCGACCCCATTAAACGTGCATTTCTGGGGGTAAACTCCCCGCAAGACGGCATTCAAGTCCTAAGTTGCCTACCCGAAACCGACACAAATCATGGCCTTAAACCAAATGATGTGATCCTAATCTGGGATGGTCACGCCATCGACAACCTGGGCTACTATGTTGACGCGCATTACGGACGGCTTCTGTTTCCACACTTAATTAAAGGGCTACGCATTCCAGGCGACACCGTTGCCGTAACCATCGTCCGAGACACACGACAGCAAGACATCATGGTTCCACTAACATGCCGGGATGAAGCCAATGATTTGATCCCTGAAAACATCTGCGGCACCCCAGATGCATACCTCGTAGAAGGAGGCCTCCTAATACAAGAACTCACCGGGCGTATGCTCAAAGCTTATGGTGCACAGTGGCAAACACGTGTAGACCCACGCCTGGCACATCTTTATCTCACACGGAAATTCACACCAGAACAACCGGGAGAGCGCATCGTGCTGCTCTCAAGTGTACTTCCTGATCCTATCAATATCGGCTACCAACACTTCCGAAACCAAATCATCGAAGCCGTTAATCAGAAACCCATTCGGAACATACACGATGTCTTTCGCATCGCCAATGCAGATGGCAGCATTCGTAGCCTATCGCTGCATGCGATCGACGTTGACATCGTGCTAGATCAGGACACACTCGCAATTGCGAACCAACGGATCTCAGACTTGTATCGGTTGCCGGCATTGCGGCGCGAAGTTTCAGAATAGAAGCAGATCGTATTTGTGTTAATTAACAGACGGAGGCACAACATGTTAAAAGAACTTACTCATGTTATCAGCTCATCACAGCTGTCACTACCCGCCTTTGAATTGGTCCTGCTCATGGCCCTCTTAATCCTGGCTTTGCTGTTTCGTTACGCTCGTGCCGGCATTCTGATTGCCTACCTATTTACCTTCCGTTGGGCCTTGCCCATTGCAACGGGGCTTGGAAAAGAGGCATACTTCGGATATTTGTTCATGGGCACCGCTGTCGGAGTCCTTGCCATAGTCGGTCTATTTAGTCAAACCAAAGCATAGGGACCCGCTTAATGAAGAATCCATCCACTCGCTATCTCATCGGATACCTGTTCCGAGCCCTCTTGGGCACCGTTCTCGTGCTATGCATCTTCTCCGCTGTGCGTATACTGTATTTTACACCCGATCAGATCAATGCAACGCAAACTCCTTGGGACAAGCCACTTATCTTCACCGATCGCCTAGCTTGTATCCTGCTCGATAAGGTTGCCGCCTGGAAGGACACCGAAGAGACTCCTGCATCGCCAACATATGCGTTCCCGTCTCCTTCATCCACAGATCCAGAATATACCCCGCAACAACCGAGCATGTCGGTCACCCCCCCCCAGCCATCTATGCCAAACATGCCCAGCACACCAACGATGCCATCCCGACTAGATATGCCCGTCGCCCAAACAACCCCAAATGCCCAATGGGGAGTCACCCGATCCCCTAAGAACCCCGTCTATAGCATGGAAGGAAAACGCCTCGGCTATGCCGCACCAGGATCTCTCTTGAAGGTCCACCGACATCAAAACGGTAGTGGCTCTGATTTGGTCGTATGCTCAATTGTCCTGAATGGTCAAACCCAACCCGCGGCTATTCTCCGAATGAGTGACACAATGATTCAACAGGGGGCCCTGTCCGCAACCACTGAACGTGAACGTGAACTCCGCATCCAACAGGCCAAATTGCTCGCACAGATCACAGAGCGCACAAATACGCTTACACAAAGCGATGCAGGAGGCTCTGCGAAGTCAGAGGAGTATCGTAAAGCGGTACGCGACTACAATGTATACGCCAAAAAGGCAAATGCGCTTCGCAAAGCGTATGACGCCGCAAGCGGACCTCAGCGTATGGAATTTGCCGATGAACTTCGATTGCTGAAGCATAAGGAAAACGACATTGTCGGCGCCTACAAAGCGGCCAAAGAGAAAGAGGCACGACAGCCTACAGCCCTTCCTGCATCCCCCTCGGTCAATCCGAATGCAGATCCTTTGATTCAACGGTTGCGACAAGACCTTACCGCAACAGAAGAAGCACTTTCCTCACTCTAGGAGATATCAGATCATGCGCACAACATCCCTGCTTATGGCATTCATGGTAATAGCCTTTCTGACAGGCTGCAAACCGGCAACACAACCAGAAGCAAAACCAACCTCATCCACACTGAATACGTTCATTGAGGGGGCCACTGGCAAGACAGCGCTGGATGCCGGCAAACGCGCAGAGGAAACTATTAGGCGTGTCTCGGCACAACACGAAACTGAGCTGAATGAGGCCCTCGGAGAGTAATCATGCCTGATATTGCAATTACCTGTTCCAAATGTGAAACCATAACAACCGTTTCCGAGTTTGTGGATGAAACAAAGCTCAAATGTAGGAAATGTGGAGGGCGACTAGAAAAGCCCGGCGCCCTAACGGCCGCCATCGCCAGACATGAAGCCACGACTTCAACAGAGCAGCCCCCTACCCCAACTCAAAGGGGGGGGTTGCGGCTTGCTAAACGCAATCGTGAATACACCCCCATACCAAAAACGGGTGACGAGCCAATCACCCCAATCATGCCGATCCCTCCACCCGAGGTCCAAACCGGCTCGCTTGAGCTACGTCCCCAGATCAAGGACGACAAGAAACACATCAATCATACACTCATCGCATCACTCCTCTTTGTCATACTCGGGGGTGCCATGGGATATTTGCGCTACGGGGGCGTTCTTCGCCCTCACATTCTGGACATGGCTATTGAATACTCGTGGATCGCGTTTATGATATTCCATGTCATGATTGTCTTAAAGGCAATGACCGATAGCATTTTACAGGGAGTTCTTTGTCTATTTGTGCCCGGCTACTCGCTCTTCTATATTTTCACCATCTCGGATGATTTCTACCTGCGCGCAATTTTCGCAGGGCTCCTCGTAGGCATTGGGCAGGACACCGCATTCAAACTCAACATCTACGCGTTAAAAATTATCAATATTGTCCACAGCTTCATCGCCGGAGGTGGCGGGGATATACGGTAGCCTGAAACATAGCCGTTTTCATAACGTTCCCGCACCTCGTAACCTCGAGCGTCAACGCGTGGATTTCCTCGTCTGTGAGGAAACGGCCATCCACCCTGAAGTATTTCGGGGAGGCAACGAAAATTTTCCACTTTGTATAAACCAGCGGAGGCACGACACAGAGGAGGACTACCGGGAAACATCTTGCTGTTTCTCAATCCACTCGATCAGCCGATCTGAAACATCTAGCTTGCTCATCAAGGGCAAGGTTTCCTCTCCCTCTAAAGACACAAGCATAACCGCATTCATGTCCACTTCGAAGCCTGCATCGGCACGCGACACGTCGTTAGCAACAATCAAATCAAGCGCCTTCGCTTTTAATTTTCGCCGCGCTTCAGCAAGAAGATTCTCCGTTTCTGCAGCAAACCCCACAACAATCTGATTACGCTTCACGCGGGACACAGACATCAAAATGTCGGGGGTTCTCTCCAATTCCAACGAGGCCACCATATCTCGTTTTTTCAGCTTTTCAGCGGCAAAAGATCTCGGGCGCCAATCTGCAACGGCTGCACTCATCACCAATGCATCGCACCAGGAAAATGCATTCAGAACGGAATCCTGCATTTCAGAAGCGCTAACAACATGCGACACCCCAACCCCACACGGGGCATCAAGCGCAACTGGCCCACTCACAAGCCGTACGTCATGCCCCCGTTTCTGTGCTACCGCCGCTATCGCATAGCCCATCTTTCCAGACGAGCGATTGCTGAGAAAACGAACTGGATCCAACGCCTCCCGTGTCGGCCCTGCTGTAACAAGAATCTTCATGGCTCAAGATTAGAATCATCTCCGCTGTGCTGCAACCGTATTCGTGGCCACTGTGTCAGAACAAGCGCATTTCACTTCCGTAGGGGATTGCTCCTAATCGTAATCATACTCGTAATCCTAATCGGTTCATCCGGCGGGCAGTATGCCGTAGTCGGCTGAATCCTCATGGACGCGACTGAGAGAAGTACTGAGAATGAACCCCACAAACATCCAACTTCTCGTGATCAGAGCTTGTTTTCATACTTGGAAATGTAGTGGGCAGAACGTTGCTTTAGCAAGAACTCGATTAGGATTACAATTACGATTCATTTTGGGGCACTTATCAGCCCCACAGAGTTGACTTGCGCCCGGCCAATCCCGTGCATGAGAGGCCCCACCCGCGGGGCCAATATTGTAATTCTTGTCGCATCGTGAAAGACTGCCCTAATAATCTGTGAATAGTCGACGTATTATTAATATAGCTCCTCGCTACTTTGCATGGGTAAAACGATTGAACAGGGGAGAAATGCACACTCAGGAGCAAAAGAACACTTCGTTGCATTCTTAGTCTCGACACTTTGTCGGTTACGCTTCGTCGAACTGCTTAGTCGCTGGCGTCCATGCAATTGTCGACGAAGCAGTTCGAGTACGTGTAAACGACAAAGTGTGGGACGAAGTGTGATAATTCGGCAAACGACTCTTTCAGAACAGCGAAGAACTGAGCAGATCAACTAGGGGTAATCGACTAAGGAGTGACGACTAGGAGTGGGACTAAGCGCAAAAAATAGGGGAGAACGGTGAAACTGCCGTATTCCACTGATAAATAGAGTGTTGGGGCTGCGAGAGCTCAAGAGTCTCGACAGAACCCTATATTTGGAAGGAAAAATCACATGAAATGCACACACCTTGTAACATTACTATTGGTATACGCCCTGTACGCAACAACCAGCAACGCAGAGCAAAGCAAGACTCTACTTCCAGCCACAGACACAGCCTCCGGTCTCGATGTCTCCTTGACCCACGAAATCGAAGCCGCCATTGACCGTGCTCTCGACTGGTTCGCCGCAAACCAGAAAGAGGATGGTTCCTGGTCCAACGGATCTTTTCCCGCACTCACTGCACTTCCGACATGGGCCTTTGCCCGCTCTGACCATGAGGCCGCTAACACCTCTATTCCCAAAGCCGTCGCCTTCATGAAAACCTGTGTACAGGACGATGGCGGCATCTACCGTAATGTCAAAGGGCGCAAGGGCGGTGGACTGAGCAACTACAACACAGCCATCTGCATGACAGCCCTCCATGGTACGGGCGACAGGTCTCTCACACGCATCGTACAAAATGCCAGAACCTTTGTTGCCAAAGGGCAACACACCGGAGATGACATCTATAAAGGCGGCTTTGGCTATGACAAAGCGACGAACAGAAGCTATGCGGATCTCATGAACACACTCTACGCTGCTGAATCCATGCGCCTGACGCAAGATGTCGAAGATCTACGGCCGCCCTCCGAGGCAAAAGTGGATGTTGACTGGGAGGAAACGGCCAAGTTCATCGAGAAGATGCAAAATACACCCACGGCAGGAGAACAGAACAGCGGGGGATTCTTCTACAAACCCGGCGAATCAAAAGCAGGCTCGACAACAAACAAGAATGGTGTCGTTGTGTTCCGGTCGTATGGCAGCATGACCTATTCGGGGCTACTGGGACTCATCTATGCAAAAGTTGACCGAGATGACCCGCGCGTCCGGTCAGCATTTGATTGGGCCTGCAAACACTGGACGCTTGAAGAAAACCCAGGCATGGGTTCAGAAGGGTTGTTTTTCTTCTACAATGTCATCAGCCGCAGCCTCAGCGCCTACGGAGCCGAAGTCGTTCCTACTACAGACGGAACCTACACCAATTGGCGTAAAGAGGTCGCACGCAAATTGATTAGCATGCAGACGATTGATCCCGCAACTGGACACGGCTATTGGGTGAATAAAGATGGACGTTACTGGGAAAGAGACCCGACTCTGGTCACCGCCTATAGTGTCTTAGCCCTCGAGCATATTCTCGGCGAGTAGCTCGGAATATCAGGCATTTCCCTCCTGGAAACTCTTGGCCACCCACGCAGAAAGTGCCTTGCCTGGGTTGAGTACAAAAGCCTTGGAAATACGAAAAGTGGTTTGTCCTGTATTTCGGGAAATCAAACTCAACCCGTATTCCAAATCACGAAATCGCTTTCCAAACAGGCCTGAAACCGTCAAGTCCTCGCTGAAACATGCCGCAATAATCGCTTGGATTGTGGGCTTGTTGAATTCAATACAAAGCCCACTCTGCGCCTCAAATCGGGTAGCATAATTAGCAAGATCCTGTTCAAGCACCACGGTTCGGATAGCGGTGCTTTCTTCCATTAGATCAGAAAGCTGTTGACTCGGATTGAGAATAACATCGCGAGTCACATTTAACGCCTTAATTCCCGCCGAGGGCAATTCAAACTTAAAGTCCCGCAATACGCGTTCGAGAACCGTCATCAACCCACGCGCCCCGGTACGCTCACGATGCGCCTGCTCCGCGACTTCTCGCACGGCCTCAGGCGCAACCACCAACTGCACGCCGTAGCCATCAAAGTCCTGCCGGTATTGCTTCAACACACTACCCTCCGAACTCAGCATAATTTGCTCAAGATCATCCGAGGAGAGAGCATCACAAACAACGCGTACCGGAAGACGTCCAATGAACTCAGGTTCAAACCCATACTCAATAAAATCGCGCGTTTCTACCTCGTGCAGATAATCAAGGGTCTGCTTATCCGGGTCGTCCGCCTGCCCAAATCCAATCTGGCTCGACTTCACCCGCTTGGTTACCAACTCGGCAAGCTTGTCAAATGCGCCACTCACAATAAACAAGATATGCCGCGTGTTGATTGTGCGTGGAGCACCCCCCTCCTTGCCCCCACCACGCTGAAGCTCCATCACCGCCTGCATCTGCCCAATAATGTCCGTTTGGCTGAAAAGGCTAACATCCGTATCTTCCATCAACTTCAACAAAGTCGTCTGTACGCCACGGCCGGAGACATCCTTCCCAGCACTCGCCTGAGAAGCAATCTTGTCAACTTCATCAAGATAGATAATGCCATACTGCGCAAGCTCAACATCCCCATCTGCCGCTTTCACCAAATCCCGAACCAGATCATCTACATCGTGACCCACATATCCCGTCTCAGAGAATTTTGTCGCATCCGCTTTCACGAATGGCACACCGATGAAGCGCGCAATGCAACGCATGAGATAAGTCTTGCCCACCCCAGAAGGACCTAGCAACACCACGTTATGCTTTGCGTACTCCTGGGTTTGAACGTCTAGAGAGTCGATACAGGCTCGAACGTGATTGTAGTGGTCACAGATAGCTACCGACAACACCTTCTTCGCCTCGTCCTGTCGAATCACAAAACGATCCAGATAATCCCGAATCTCACGTGGCTTGCTATCAAATTCCCGAATGGGTTGCAACGGGTCTCGATCCCCTATTTCAGAATCGACGACTTCTGGAGTCGCCTCGGGGGCCGGGGACGCGCTAGGCATCACAAACGAAGCCTGGGCCTGCTTTAAAAATGACTTCAGTTGCTCTTCTATTGTCTCTGGGGATTGCTCGCTTTCATTGCGCATCTATACCTCCATACATGCCAACCCACGGTTCCTCACAAACAAAAAAAGAGCCACAGCCTAAGCTGTGGCTCTTCTTAACATTCGCATTAAGGCACCTAGATGATGGCGTCTTTTGCAGCTTTCGCAATGCGGAATTTCAAAACGGTCTTCGCTTTGATCTTGATCGTTTCGCCCGTAGCCGGGTTGCGACCCATGCGCGCTTTACGACGCTGTTTAATTAGCTTGCCAATTCCCGGGATCGTGAAACCGTCTTTGGACTTGGAGCCCTTGTAGGCCATGTCAACGAGGGACTGCAATGCAGCTGCGGCATCTTTCTTCGATAGACTCACGTCTTCTGCAATCTGGGCAATGATCTGAGCTTTTGTCTTCGGGGTTGCTTTCGGCATACTGTTACTCCTTGAGTTATGTGATTTACAAAACACCCTGATATTTAAATGAAATATAGGTGCAATGAAGAATTAGCGCAACTTAAAAGACAACGATATCTGGCATTTTTCATAACCGGGTAAACGGCATTGACACAAGCCGCCGCTGGCAGTTCAATGCTCTCATGCCAATTTATGAATACCAAGCCGTGAGAAAAACGCATGCCTGCCAATTCTGCCAGGACGGATTTGACTGCATACGCAGTCTCTCGGAACCACCACTGACAGCATGCCCGAAGTGTGGAGAGGCAATCAAAAAGTTGATTTCCGCCCCAACGATTGGAAACTCAAAGAGCAACCTTGACGACCGTGCAAAAGCGTCAGGATTCCATAAACTGAAAAAGCTTGGCCAAGGCGAATACGAGAAGCTGTACTAACACATCTCTGAGACTCCGCACTCTTCACCTGCGTACATCTGTATACATCTCTTGATATACGTGCACCCTGCTGTATACACATGCCTTACATTCCACAACGCACCCCACACAACCAATATTTCATATCTCACTTATGTTCATATTGTTACGAATATTAAAATATCCAATAACAAAGTTATGGCACGCTTCCAGCTATACAAAGCATTGCGAACAACTTCGAGGTATGGGTACTACTAAAACGTGGAGGCTGAAAATGTCACTAGCCAAAAACTCCTATGAACGCTACCTAAAGGATATCACCAACCACCCTCGCATAACCCAAGAGCGAGAGGCCGAGCTCTCCGCCATAATCATGGCCGACGATAATCCGGAAGAAACCGAGACGGCCATTGATGAGTTGATTCACGCCAACCTTCTGCTTGTTGTTCACTGCCTGAAGAATTTCGACAAGTTTCTCTCATCTCCCGCCGTTCGCATCACACGAATGGATCTGATTGCCGAGGGCAACATTGGCCTCATGAAAGCCGCACGACGCTTTAACGCCACCTTTTCATCGGACGATGACGACTCCAGTGCAAAAAAATTCAAAGGCGTACGATTTAGTACCTATGCTTGCAAGTGTATTAAAAGCCGCATGCGCAGAGCTCTCAAACTGGCACGCTTTATTCACATCCCAGAGCACCACTTTAGCTACTGGAGCGAGATGGAAACCTTGAGACAGGCGCATGGGGACACAATTTCCGATACCATCCTATGCAATGAACTTGATGTCAGTGGCGAGGTGTTGGGTCTGTTGAAGCAAAGTTCCAAAAGTGGCATCTGTATGCTCGAAGATCTTGCTGCTCAAGAAAATGACGCCGGCGGATGGCATGATTTCATTCCCAATGAGAGATCCCCCTCCCCCTCTGACGAAACCGGACGCAGTGACCTGCGTGCATTTCTTATCCACGAAATGCGCAACCTGCCACCACGAACACAACACATGCTATCCATGATGTATTTCAATGATCATTCGCCCACGCTGCGCGAGATCTCCCTCAAGTATGGCATCTCCAGCGAACGCTGTCGCCAAGTCTGCGCTCAGGGACTCCAACGTCTGCGCCGACAGATGTCCAGTCGATGCGAACGCATCGAGCCAAACCTATTGGCAAACCTAGACGCCTGCGCTGCATAATCCATGGGGGCTCTGGGAATGCGTTCCCAGTATACTCACATCTTTGCGTTCAAATATTGACACCGAAAAAAAGACCCCTGCCGGCTTGCCCGGCAGGTGAATCCGTTTCGGCGTTAACACGCCTAACTCACAAACTCTCGCTCCAGTGGGACAAGCCCACCGGGGGGGGCGCAGAAAAAAGACCACCGCCAGCCCCGAAGTGAGTTCGGGACTGACAGGGAACCAAGGCATCAATATGGAATGTCATCACTTATGTATAAGGCTCAGGGCGTTGCCCTGGGCTAGTATATGCAGGCCTTTCAGGCCATAGGCACATGCAGCGCAATCTCTTAGGTTGACGCGCATGCGCAAGCGGCGGCAGCTCGCCGTGAACAGCCAACTCTACAGAAATTCTGTAATATGGAATTTGAACTTTCCACCCCTCTGACCTACACTTTGCGTTTCAAGTTTAAACCTAAAAAGAGCAGTTGAAATGAAAAGAAACACTTAATCGCATACCTTAGTCGCCACCCTTAGTCGGTTACGCCCCGACATTCGTCGGGCTGCAAGCACTTAGTCAAAACAGCTTAGTCCTTTGATATCACGTCGCTTATCAACAAAGAGAAGCGATTAGGTGTAAACGACGATGCGTGGGGACGACGTGCACAGTGCAACCTATAAACACAACAGGAAGTTACATTATGCCAGAAACACCATCACTCGTCATACTTGCTGCAGGAATCGGAAGCCGATACGGAGGGCTTAAACAGCTTGACCCCGTCGGGCCTAGTGGCGAAGTCGTGATCGACTACTCAATCTATGATGCACTGCACGTGGGTTTCAAAAAGCTTGTCTTTGTGATTCGCCGAGACATCGAGACAGATTTCCGAGCCGCCATTGGCAGCCGATTTGAAGACAAAGCAGACGTCCAATACATCTTTCAGGAACTCGACAGCCTGCCAAAAGGCCACAGCATTCCCCCTGGTCGCGAAAAGCCCTATGGCACAGGACATGCCGTTCTCGTCGCCAAAGATGCCATTCACGAACCCTTCGCCGTCATCAATGCCGACGACTTCTATGGCCGGCGCGCCTACCAACTCCTTCATGATCACCTCGCCCATGAAGAAGATCAAGACACCTACGCCTTAGTGGGCTTCGCACTACGCAACACACTCTCAGACTTCGGAACCGTCGCACGGGGGATCTGCACCGTGGATCCAAATCAAAACCTGCGCAGCGTCGTTGAAATGACTGCCATATCAAGGGATGGTGATCGCGCACGAAACCGAGCCCCCGATGGCTCAGAGGCGTCCCTCACCGGAGACGAATGGGTTTCTATGAATATGTGGGGATTCTCACCCTCGTTGATTCCCCGGTTGGAAACAGGCTTTGAAGCCTTTCTTCAGAATTGCGCCGATAACCCAAAAGGGGAATTTTTTCTACCCGCAGTCATTGACAATCTGATCCACAACAACACCGTGCGGACACGCGTACTTCCCAGCCCGGACTCCTGGTTTGGCATCACATACCAAGAAGACAAGCCCCACGTAGTCCAAAGCATCAGAGAGCTTGTGAACAAAGGCATCTATCCCGAATCACTCTGGGAATAGGAAGAGTGCGACTTGTCCTTCGTAGCCACGAGTGAAGCGAGGGCGGAATAGAAAGCGCACACACTTCGTCGCAACCTTGGTCCCCTTAATCGGCTACGCTTAATCGAACTGCTTAGTCGGGGCGTTGTCCGAAAAGGGGTTGAACCACAAATGAGTTTAAATCTGAGAGAACAGCTCGAAAACAAGGCCACCTCGCCCCTTTGTCGCGAGCTTTGTCGGGAGCTTTGTCGAAAAAATCCCGCTAGAGTAAGTTGCTTACTACTAGCGGGTTACGTTTGGAGGCGCGAATGGGAATCGAACCCATGTACGAGGTTTTGCAGACCCCTGCCTAACCATTCGGCCATCACGCCATTGATTCAAATGTGTTCCAGAAAAATGACCGCTATTTCACGTCAACGGCCGCTTTGGCCTCTTCTTTCTGGCGCTTCTCGCGACGCTTGCGGCGTCTGCGCTTAACTCTTGCTCTTAGTTGTTGTCCCATAATGGGCAAAAGGTCTATCAGATGGCTGCGATCGTGTCAACCGTGAAGAGCCGATAAATTGCTCCATCAAGATGATACGGCTTCTCATCATGGAAAGTCGGTGCGTCATGCTCTCCGTTGTAGCGTTGGCCGTCTCCGGCCAATCCCGTTTTGTGAGAGCCCCCGCAAGAGAAGGAAATTGGCCGATGACGGCCAACGCTACAGAAATTCTGCGACGGGGAAACGTCCTTTGAGACACAAAACAAAACACACATCCATCACTTTCGCAAAACTGCGAACGCCTTTGCATCTTCATAACACTCTATCGGCAGAGCTATGACACAAATCTGCTCGTATCCATGAATAGGATTCGGTATACTGCTTTGGATCGAAGTAACCGTTCACGGGGTAGCAAATCAGAAATAGCGTAGTAGTGCAAGTGTTT
>CAZNWT010000036.1:0-37469 GCA_964576795.1 uncultured Victivallales bacterium | reverse complement strand
TCATGTCCGAAGCCCCTCCCGCAACTCGAAGATTTCCTAATTTGGAACCGCTGTTAGCACCTAACGTTGCACGGTTGCCCGCGCATAGACTCTTGCCGACATGGCCAGAATTCAGTAATTTGAGACTTGTCGTCCTGCGCATTAGGGACCCCGACCATGATGTCGCAGTCAGTCTTCGGGCGGTTATTTGGAGAGAACTAGTGATGATACACGACAAACCCGAGATTGAGCTGGAACTCAAGACGATCGGAGAACTGCTTAAACATAAATTCTTTGTACCGCACTACCAGCGTGGCTATCGATGGGGCCGGCAGCAGGTCGAGCAACTGCTGGATGATATCGATGCATTTAGGCTGAGAAAGGATGGTAACCAGGATAGCTTCTATTGCCTGCAACCACTGGTTCTCAAGCGGATGAAGGCTGGTGCTGGTTCCGGCAGGAACCCCGACGAAGAGTGGTTCGAGGTGATCGATGGACAGCAACGGCTCACTACCATCTACCTGATTCTCCGCTACATTAACGAGTTCTGGGGCGGACGCCAGAAGAAGACGCTGTTTGATATAGACTACGAGACCCGCGACAAGTGCGTGGAGTTTCTGCGGCAGATTACAGTGAGCGATGACGATAGAACCGTCGAGATAAACAAGGATAATATCGACTTCTACCATATCTCGATGGCGTACCAGGCGATTCGTGATTGGGAGCATAACTATAGCAGTAGGCATGACGGCAAGGACCTCGACTCTGCCGGCTTTCAGTCAGCTTTCCTGGCCCGCACTAAGGTGATCTGGTATGAGATTGGTGGCAGGGAAGAGCAGGAGGAAAGCGAGAAGCTTTTTGAACGGTTGAACCTCGGGAAGATCCCCCTGACCAATGCAGAGCTCACAAAGGCTCTGTTTCTCGCGTCCGACAGCTTCAGCGAGCTGGGCCCTGAGGAGCAGCGAGTCAGGCACTTCGAGATTGCCCTGATGTGGGACGAGATGGAGCACGCACTCAACGCCCCTGATAAACGGTTTTGGTCATTCATTACCAACGAGGACAGTGACGCTTACGCGACAAAGATCGAGCTTCTGCTCGATTTGGTCGCCGAAAAGCCGGATGGAGCGAAGGATCAGCTCTACACGTTTCTTCACTTCCAGCAGAAGAGCGGGAGACAGAAACTCTCAAGCATTTGGAGTGAGATCGAGCAGTTCTACAGTACGCTGCTTGAGTGGCACAACAACAGAGACCTGTACCACTGGATTGGCTACTTAATCACCGTCGATACGGTGAAGAAATCTGAGCTGAACAGTCTCGTCAGACACTCGATGGAGCATCCTAAGGATGAGTTCCACAAGCTTGTTCGCGGGCGGGTGGCAGACTCAGTCAATTGCAATATTTCGGAATTGGAGTACGGCTCGGTCGGTGACCAGAAGATGATCTTTCATGTACTTCTACTCTTCAACGTGGAGACATGCCGGACAACGAAGTCGATTTCCGAGTTCTATCCGTACAAGGAGCACAAATCCAACTACTGGAGTCTCGAGCACATCCATGCCCGCAACTCCGACGGCTTGGACAGGACAAAGCGAGAGCAGTGGAGCGAGTGGCTGGAGCTACATGTTCCTGTGCTGCAGGAGTTGCGTCATGACAGTAGTTTGGCCGACAGGCACGGGGCCATCGACGAATTGCTGTCGGATATAGCTAAATACGACAACGACACTCTCACATGGGAGCGCTTCTCCCCCATTTTCGATAAGGTGAATGAGCTCCTGACCGACAGTGCTGACAGGACGGGAACAGAGAATGACGGACTCTCGAACCTAGCTTTGTTGAGTCAACCTGACAATGCAGCTCTGAACAGCTCCGCATTTGCCGTGAAACGCCGCGAGATTGTCCGGCTCGATAAGGAGGGGAGCTTCATCCCCGTCTGCACCCGAAGGGCATTTATGAAGTACTACGTTGAAACCGCCGAGCCGGTCCAGAATTTCTTCTGGTCGCCTGATGACAGGGGGGCCTACCTTGACGAGATCCGAGAACGGCTTGGCAAGTACTTGCCGCAGACAGCAACGGAGGTGTCAGATGCGACCGAATAATCTATTCGACCTGCTGAGGGCTCACCGAGTTGTGATTCCGCCTATCCAGCGAGATTATGCGCAGGGACGCGAAAGCCAAAGCGCGACGAGGGTACGAAAGCGGTTCCTGTCCTCCCTTGCCGAGGTACTCGAGGATGACTACCATGGCGAACCCCTGAACTTGGATTTCATCTATGGCTACGTGAACAGCGATAAAACCCACGAAGGGGTCGAGGTGTCTGTATTCAGGCCGCTGGACGGCCAGCAACGATTGACGACACTTTTCCTACTGCACTGGTATGCGGCCGCGCTTGAGCCTGAGATTGACCGGGAAACGCGCTCGGTCCTAGCAAAGTTTTCATATGCCACCCGCTCGAAGAGCCGTCAGTTTTGTGAGCGACTCGTGGAGTTTTCTCCTGAGCCGGACCGTGGCTCCGTGAGGAAACAGATCGTAAACCAGCCATGGTGTTTCCTCTCGTGGTTCCATGACCCGACCATTGCCTCCATGCTAGTTGTCCTGGATGCGATTGAAGCGTCCTGCCGTCAGCACAATATCAGTGGGCTATGGAACAAGCTCGCTGGAGAAGAGCGTCGGATACGATTCCACCTGCTGGAAATGAAGGACATTGGTCTGCCAGACGATCTGTACATCAAGATGAACTCGCGAGGCAAAGAGCTGACGGACTTCGAGTACTTCAAATCATTCTTCTCACGGTGTCTTAAGGGCAAAAAACAGCGTGAGTTTGTCCAGAATATTGATAGGCAGTGGTCTGACCTGTTCTGGGATCTGTTCAAAGACAGTGGGGCAGAAGACCTAGCGCGTTCGGTGGATGCCGGATTTCTGCGATTTTTCCGATTCATTACTGATATGCAGATCGCAAGAGATGGCGTCGCCCTCTCAACTTCAGATGAATGGGAGATCGTGGAGCAGGTCTACAGTCGTGAGGACCGGGTGGAGTTCCTTTTTCGCAGCCTGGACCTGTTTACGAGATTGGAGAAGCATGATCCTGACTACTTCAGTCGATGGTTGTATATCGACGAAGCGGATTACGCGTCTGGCAAGACACGCATCTTCTTTACGAAACCGAGAGTCAACCTGTTTCGCAAGTGTGCAGAAGTCTATGATGACTCTGGGCGAGTGAACCCGTTCTCGCTGGGCGAGCAGCTTCTCCTCTATGCGTACATTGTGCACGGCCTCAAGGATACAAATGATTTTCCACAGAAGGCTAGGCAGCTACGCAACCTGATAGCCAGTTCAGAGTTTCAGATGAGAAGGGAGCATCGGTCCTCTCTGTGTCGCGATGTGGAAAATCTTGTCTGTGGGAATCCTTTGGATAAAGATTCCAGACTCTCGGCGGCTCAGCAGAATGAGGAAGAGGGCAAGGAACACTTGAGGATGTCTCATCCGCAGCTTGAAGACGTGCTTTTCAGGCTGGAAGATCATCACTTGCTCAGGGGCACGATATCCGTATTCGATCTCGATCAGTCCATCGAGCCGTTTGCGGCAGCCTTTCAGGACCTCTTTCAGGAGGGGTGTGACTACGTTACTGCGAGCCGTGCCATGCTTGCGATCGGAGACTACACACCGAACTACGGCAACCTGAAGAGGTTCGGTAACCACAACTGGTCGACGTGGCGTGAACTCTTCACCCCTAACGAGTACCGAAAAGGCTTTGAGAGAACGAAAGCCGTACTCAAAGCGTATTTGCAAAGGTTTATAGATGATCCCGGCACCACAAACGATTCGATTGTGGACTCGGTCGACCCCGGATGCCTCGACTGGCGCTACTACTATATTCGTTATAGGAGCTTCCGCGAGTGGAACTCTACGGGCACTCACGGATTCTTCTACTGGGAGCACTTTGAGGAAAAACCGTTCGAATGCACTATGATGTTTAAGAGGCAGTTCAACGGGCGCCACTGGGTGCCGTTCCTCCTGGCAATAAGCGAGATGAGCGAGAGCTGTTCAATTGAGAATTATGGGAATAGCCTGCGATTTGTTTGCGGCCCCGCCATCATTGATATTTCAATGCAGAATAACGGATTCACGTTCTCCTCGAGGGAGGAGGACGGAGAAAGTCTGGCCTCACTCAAACGTATCGAGGACGCTGGTCTTCTGGATCGGGACGGGCACCTAAAGTTGGCTATGAAGAATCACAAAGAAGATTCTGTTGACCGGATTGAGGCCTGTGCGGATCTACTTCGAAAGATTGAAGAACTGCTGGGTCCGGAAGACACCGCAGCAGGCGGATGAGGCGGGATGCATACCGCAAGTGTGGCCGCGTGAGTGATTGTGTCCGTTGAGCAGGGGCTTTCCCCTCCATCACAGGCAGGGCGGATACCGTACCGGAAGTCTGAGATTGGGCGTCAGCTCTCAACCTTTATGGCGGAAACGGCATTGATCTCCTCGCAGGCTGCGAAGTCAGCCGGTGAGATAAAACCGTGTTTGTTGACGGGGATCTTGATGCCAATTGACTTGTAACATTCATATGCATATTCCGAGCAGATATACTCTCGGTCATCAGGCGTCTTCTTCTTGGGTTTCATTCCAAGCTTGCTGGCCACAATACGTGAGAGAATTCGCGTCATCTCATCATGGTCATAAGGATAGCCGAAGCGATCGACGGCAAACTGCGACATGGCTCTCAGCTTATCCTGGTTCACCACCGTCTCGAATTGAGAGTGCCGGGCAATCAACAGTTTTCCGGAATAGCCCTCATTCTTGCCTTTGAAATTTCGGATATAATGACTCAAGGGCACCGTTCGCACGCCAACGGACATTAGACTCTCAAGCACCATAATGCGTTGAATTCCATCGAGCCTCAGAATAAAAGCAACATGACTCCAGCAACTCTCGGTTGCCCCTTGAATCATCTTGGATACCGTATTCGTTCCCGCACAGAGCAAGATGTCTCCAGAGCGAATATCGTCTCGTACCGTTGCGTAGTCCTTGGGTTTTCGTCGTGGGAATTTGTCACCTTTTACTGGCATAGTCATCTCCTGTTGTGGTGAGAGATTCTCAAGATTCTAGTGTTCTGATTCTCCGGTGTCAGCGCATAAATAGGACTGACTTTGAATTAAAGGAATGGCGTGAGGATCCTCGGTAGTGTGCCTGAAATGACGAGAATGACGATACGCGCCCCTCAGCCACCATGAGGTTATATGATTACGCCCGAAAATCAATTGTTAGCCTCCCTTTGCCATTGTCTGCTGAAAACTGAGCTCGAATACGAATGCCGGTATCTGGGGGGAGGATATGCTACCCAGAGAAGGTGAGCCGCTATGGCATCATCGGCGAGCATGGGGTGGCCGAATGCAGAACGATAACGACCCTGAATCGCAGCGAAACCGGGTGAATTGCTACCGGGTGCTTCTTACCCGCGCACGGCGGAGTATGATAATTGTTGTGCCACCACCACCCAACGAACGAATCAAAGGGTGCGCTGGGCTTGCGGCAAGATTTGATGATTTATTCAATCATCTTCTTCAGGCCGGAGCTTCTCTTCTGCCGGAGTAGGATTCCAACGCTTAAGGACAGCCCTATACGCGTAAGCAGTCCAGGCTTCCCTCGGCCTCCTTCGCCCCCTCCCAATATTTTGCCTTCTCGGGAATGATCCAGCGAATGCCCCCACGTGGATCTGGAACATCGCCTTTGTATCTTGGGATTATATGGATATGAGCGTGGGGGATGGTTTGGCCCGCGGCTTGTCCATCGTTTATGCCGATGTTGAATCCCTCTGGATGGAATTTTGCTTCGAGCATCTCACGCGTCAACCGAACTGTCTCCCAGACGGCCGCCTGCATATCGGAATCCAGCTCGAACAGCGAAATAACGGGAAACCGTGGTACCACGAGTGCGTGACCTTCTGAGATTGGAAACCCATCAAAGAATGCCACGGCCACATCGGTCTCCATAATCACCCGCTCTGGATCTATCGGATAGAATGGGGATTCTTCACTTAACACGCTCATGCACACTCCTTCATCTTCTGCTTGCGCCACTCAAGGGCGTCTTCCCGTGGGTGAAATTTAGATTTGGTTGGTAAGAGTATGCTGCGGCGGTCAAGCTTCAACAGATCTTGTTGCCCCTCGAGTCTATCATCGAGCTCACGATGAACATGCCACTTTCCATCTGGCCAAGGGCCAATCAGAAAACGATCCATGGCCCAGTGGTGATTCTTGCACAAGGCCATTCCATTGCACGGGTCATCATCGTGCGACTCACTAAACGGAATCAGATGTGCCGCGTCTACCATCATAAGATCCCCAAGGATCACACGAGATCCGCAAGCGGCACAGCGGTAATCGTACGCACTTGTCACCGCCCTGCGGAAACCAGTGCACCGGGCATTTTCTTCAAAGTCATTTCTACGAGACTCTTTTACCTGACTCTTCGATGAGGTATTCTCAATGTGTTCTCGGTATAGCCCAATTTCATTCTCTTGCTGGCTCAATTGAAGAAGGGAGTCCCGATGCTGCGCGAAATAACGATCAACAATTGCTATTCGCAGTACCTCCCGTGATGTCCTGTCGAGTAGAAGCGCAAAGAGGTCGTGATCAAGGGTGACGCATTCCATTGCCGTTTCTGTGCGCGGCTGGTGATGCCAGAACTTATCGCCGTTCAAGTGGAGGTAAGGAAGCCGCGGTGTGCAACGATCTTCAGGTGTTCTGACGATGTTGAAATACTCACGAAACAACTCAAGCAATTCCGGCCCGTACTCAATTCTGTTTTCCAGCAAAACTCCATTGTCGGCAAGAGATAGCACTGCTAGAAGCATCACCGGCTTGTGCGGGCTGAGGTGCCCTGCCCGCCGATTGACATGCAGCTTTGTGACGGCGTCTACGTACTGTTCTAGGGATGAGCTCATTGCCGACGAGCCTAAATGACCCACCTTCATATATCAAGCTGGTATCAGGAGAACGAATGAGCAACGGGGGGCTACCTGCCGTTTGGGTGCCAGGTGATAGCGCTTGAGAAGAGAAAAAAGCCCCGAAAGACTAGGTTCGGAATGCGTTGCGTACCGAACACACGGCATGGAGCCGACGTTCATCTTTCACAGGGCTTCAACAGAGTGTGAAGAACGGCGATGAATGGCAAGACTTCTCGTAGAAACTGTGGCGGTAGTGTTGCTAGCACTCTCTCAACTTAATCGCTCCAAGGCCATCGCCTATTGCGAACGATATGCACAGACTGCTTTTGTGCCGTCTTGCCTGCGAACATCTTCGACACTTTGATAGCAATTGCTGGACTACTGTACATTGTGCCCTGAGCCATCATTCCGCTCCTCTGTATATATAATATATCAAACACATAACGAAACTAAGACAGACTTTTGTGTATAGTCTTTATTGCTTGCATCAAGGCACGTTCACTATGAGCTGAGAGCGATAGGCATACGCGTTAAATAACCCATATGGATTAAATAGACTCATACGGGTAAATTTGTCTCACATAACGCTGACTGTCAACAAGTTTTCTTCATGAAGAGGGTGTGGTCAACGCTCTTCTCTATAATGACCAAATAAAAATGGTGGGGAATAGCAGACTCGAACTGCTGGCCTCCTGCATGTCAAGATAGAGTTCACCCCCCAACAGCCGAAATGGGTATTTCGTAATAGCTTGTCGGTAAGGATGTTATGGTGATTCATGATTTTGGTATTTCCCGGCCAAATGCGTTTTGGGGGTCAAAACCGATCGCCGTTGCGATCGCGGATTCGTCTCCGGTTTCGTCTCGCTGTGACGGTGAAACAATGGCCATTGGAGGGTGATAACTCAGTCTGTTATTCGGCGGTTTCCTCGTCTTGCTTGGGTGGCTGCGCGTCGTCACCGTTGGCTATGTTTGTGATCCGAGCACTGATGTAGCCGATCGCTTTTCGGTGGTGCTCCTCGTTGTGTGCGATGTACCGCGCAGTTGTGCGAAGTTGCGTGTGCCCCATCACTTGAGCGATCACGGTTTGGTTCACGTTCGCTTCGGCCTCCATTGATCCGAATGTGTGACGAAGCGCGTAGGGTGGGCGTGGCTTAATGCCAGCACGCTTGCACCAGCGCCTGAGACGCTGCCGAAAGACGCACGCGGTGTACGGTTTTCCGGCATCATTCAGAAAGACATGCAGCCGCCATGGGTGTCTCGCGATCTGCCGCTCAAGAATTTGCAGGGCAGCAGGGAGAAGCGGAACGGTTCTCTTGGCCGGATCTCGCGTTGTTGTTGCTGTCTTGTGCTTCTGGAACTCCACGTACTCTTCGCCGACTGTGTCGCCAATGACGTGGCAGCGTTGTAGCGCCCTGAGTTCCTGAGGTCGCAGGCCGGTAAGAACGGCAAACACGATCATGTCATGGAAGTCCGGGGCCATGGGCTTCATGCAGGCAAGTAACGTTTTCAGGTCCGCATCCGTGAAGCGTTTGGTCTCCGGTGGCGATTCCCGCATGAGCGGAAAGCGGCGGACCGGGCAGGGACAGATGCCCATATCCTCTGCCCATAGGAGCATGCATTTCACGTTGCGGAGGAATACGTTTCCGCCGTTCGGCCCCTGACTGTGGTACTTCTTTGCCCACCCATGGAATCCAGCCAGCAGGAGCTTGTCGATTTTCGAAATGGCCCGGTTTCCGGCATAACGGAGAAAGCATTGCACGTAATGCGCTCTCATCTTACAGGTTCCCTGCGAACGGTTCGACACGATCCAATCGAGGTGGATGTCGATCACCTCCTTCAGGGTAATCTCGTTCCCGGCCTGAGTAACCTCGAGCGGCTCCGGTGCTGGCTCCGCCGCGATGCCGAACTCAAGTTCGTTCTGGTCGTGTAGCCGTTCGAGTCGGGTCTGTTCCGCCTCCGCCTTCCTTCTGTTGGTTCCAAGTCCGAAGTACTTCCGCACCCCACCGACTTGAATCCTGACATAGTATTGCCCATTCCGTTTGTCCCTTGTGAGTTTTCGTCTCCTGCTCTTCATCCGACCCTCCTTGTGTTGGATATTCCGGCGAACAGACGCCAGAATCATGTTGTCGGAATGCTAATTCTGCTTTGTAACGAAAACAAGGATGAGGGGGGTGCAAAACCACGGAGGACGAGCTGGAGCAACATACGTGGCAGAAACCGTCAGCGGTCTCGCCTAGTATTGTGCAGGTAGGTTGCCACGGTGTCGGGATGGCGGTTGGGATTGGTGACGCTCTTGGTTGCGACCTGGGCCGTGACGTTGCTCGCTGTCTGGAAGCCGTAGGCCGCGATTGCGGTAGCGAGTTGATCGGCAGAAGTGAAGTCGTTCCCGTAGTCCAGCAGGGTCGCTAGCTCCCGGGCCTGAGTTACGAGAAGCGGGCTGTGTTTTGTCTCAAGCTTGAGCCAGCGGGTGGCACGCTCTTCAGGGGAGAGCAGTGGTCTGAGGCGGTACTGGTTTGGCCTGCGTTTCTTATAGTTATTTGCGGAAATGGGTGATCTGATGATCGAGAGAAGGTCATGCCGTTGAAGGCCATTCAAGCCGATGTTGATGGGATTCCGGGAGATTGAGTATTTCTCCGCCAAGTCGGGCTGGCTCTTCATCCAGATCGGAGGTATCAAAGCCTGGGTTTCCTCGTTGAGACAGATCAGGTACGCCATCTTCTCGGCCTGCTTGAGCTCTGTGGAAAGACCGTAGGTCCAGTAAGCAGAAGGGATCTGAATGAATCCATCAGCATTCGTAGTGGAGTCGTGCCGCATAGTGACTTGCGCATCGGCTGCCCGCGGGATAGTGAGATCAATAAGGCCATAGTGATCAGCCAGGGATCGCAAGGGCCTGATAGCCAATTTACGGCTATTTGCCGGTCCTTTGGCGGGGTCGATACCCAGGTCGGCAGCGAGTCGTTGTAGATTAACAGAGAATGTGTTTTCTGTTCCGTCGCGATCAGAATACCAACACAGAAGCAGATACGCGTCGAAGGGGCGCTGATCATTCCGTGTTGTCATCTGCGGTGCGAGTCCCGGCCGTAGTAGGAAGCCGCGCGGAATAGGAACCTTCTCCGCGACAGCAGGCGCGACAGAAATCGAAGCCGAGACTGTTTCGAGTTCAGCAATACCAGCCAATTTGGACTTGGCATGTTCGCGGGATCGAATGAGCGAGCTGCTCTCGACATTCTTGAGAAGTCCAGAATATGTCCAATTGTGGGAGCCGATGATAACGGTCTCGCGGTCGATAACAACAAGCTTCTCGTGCATGTGATAGGTCGAGGGACAATAGGAGACATCAATCCCGGCATAGGCCAGCATATCCGCCGCAACACCATTGGCATGATCACGAACCGGTTCGTCTGATTCCGGATCATAACGAGAGCGAAGATTCAGCACGACCTTCACATCAACACCACGCCGATGGGCGGCGATCAACTCATTGACCAAGACAAGAGAGGGGGTCTCTGCGTCCGGATCATCAGGAACCCGCATTTCAAACATAGCAACCACAACAGAGTTCGTAGCGGCCTGAAGTTCACGCTG
Organism: uncultured Victivallales bacterium; assembly: GCA_964576795.1. GTDB lineage: Bacteria > Verrucomicrobiota > Kiritimatiellia > UBA8416 > UBA8416 > JABGOW01. The sequence goes on along the minus strand of CAZNWT010000036.1, from coordinate 26,959 downwards.
AACAACCCCAACATAGTTCGTCCCACTAACATCCTCGACCCAGGCCTCCATCCCTGTCCGAGCAACAGCGGTGATGGCCAGGATACCGAAAAGAAAAAGAAAGGCTGGGAAGGCCAGCCCAGAAATCAAAAGCGATGACCTGCGGCGAAAACAACTAGCATTTACGAAAGCGAGCATGTAGCGGAATCTATCGACTACGGATTGATTAAGCAAGAGAGAGGTGTCAATGGTCGTCGAGCTCAGTTGGGGTGTTCGCTCTAAGTAACCAGCGGAGCAACATGGCGTTGAGCAGCGTTTACGTGCCGCAGTGCGTCGGTTCCAACGCCTGATTCGGCGGCCGGGCTCTCTCACATGAGGTCCCCGCTCCCTCACCGTTACCTACCGGCAGATCAACATGGAATCGTGTCCATTCACCCAGCTCGCTCTCAACACTCATCTCACCGTGATGATCTTTGACAATGCCGTGGCTAATGGACAAGCCCAGACCTGTGCCTTTGCCCTTGGGTTTCGTAGTGTAGAACGGGGCGAACATAAGCTCACGGACCTCTTTGAAAATCCCCGGCCCGGCGTCTTCGACACTTGTACGAATCCAGTGCTGACCATCCTTGTCTAGTACATGAGCTGTGATCATTATTCTCTTGTTCTCGTCAAATTCGGCGTATTTCTCATTCAGCGCGTCGCGCGCGTTGGTAAGCAGGTTCATGACGACCTGATGAATCTGCTGGCTGCTGCATTTGATCATCGGTAGGTCTTCGGGAACGTCCACTGTAAAGGTGATTTGATCGTGTCGCATCACCGTTGCAACCAGCGACAGCGTATCGTTCACGATGTCGCTCATGCGAGCGGCACTACGGCTCTCCTGCTTGTCTTGCCGGGCGAAACTCAACAGGTTCTTCACGATCGTGCCGATGCGGTCGGTCTCCACCATTATCTTGCTTGCGTATTCCCCAAGGGGCGATCCTTCATCCATCCCATCCTGGATCAACTGCGCGTAGTTCATGATGCCCATGATCGGGTTGTTGATCTCGTGCACTACCCCACTGGCCAAGGGTTCCGATGGATTCGAGTTTCTGCGATTGCTGTAGTTGGGCCCGCAGCAGGTTCTCTTTAGTGATATCCCGACCGTAGATATTCACGTATGATGGAGCGGTACCGGGAGAGAAGGAAAGCACGATAGTCCGCTTGCCTGCCTTGACCTGCAACTGCTTAGACTGGTCCTGCTTCAGACACCAATCTGCTATTTCACGGACGGCGTCAGGCACAACATCGCCAACTGCACTGCCCCAAAAAGAGAGTATGCAGTCCCCGGCCGGGGGTTGGCATAGCTCAGGACCCCGTCAGTTCGCCCCCATCCTCCTGCTTCGCTGTCACGGTCATCTGCGCTGCGCTATTTACCCAGGAATCGCTGCACGGTTCTCATGAGCGAGGATTTGTCCATCGACTTGGGGAGCGCAAAGTCACGGGCGCTACGACAGCTCTCGAATGTGCCCCTTCACCTCGGCAGCTCGCGAGGGTGCGACGCTGAGCGCTCGGATTCCTGACTTTAGAAACGTTTCGAGCAAGGACAACCGTCCGGCAGCTTCACCACAGATGCTGACGGGCGTTTCACCCGCTTCCTTCGCAACTATCTCGATGAGTCTCAGAACGGCCGGATGGTCTTCTTTGAAGTAGTCGCCTACCCGTGGATTCTCGCGACCCGCTACCATAGTGTACTGCGTCAGATCGTTTGTCCCTATACTCAGGAAATCTGAGTGCTCGCACAGAGCCTTTGTCGTGAGCGCTGCGGCTGGCGTTTCAACCATCGCACCGAGTTTCGGCAGTTCCCGCAGTCCGAAATCCTTGGCCTCGGTCACCATCGCGACTCGTACAGCTTCCATCTCATCCACATGCGTGATCATTGGAACAAGAAGCCTGATATCGAAGGCCTCGGAGAGGCGCAGAAATGCACGCATCTGCGATCTGAGTAAGTCTGGGTACTTCAACAGCACGCGGACCCCCTGCCGTCCGAGGGCAGGATTCACACACGAATCAGGTGTGAAGAACGGAAGGTTCTTGTCTGCGCCAATGTCTAGGAAGCGCAGCACGATAGGTTTCTCGCCCATAGGCTTAAGGGCCTCAGACAGAATATCAAAAAGCTCGTCCTCGGTCGGGGGTTCTTCTCGTCCTAGGAAGAGCCCTTCTATTCGGTAGAGGCCAATTCCGTCGGCTCCTTCCTCGTGTGCGGCGTGGATATCGTCAGGGCAACTCACGTTTGCGTGAACATCAACCTCAATGCCGGAAAGCGTAATGGCCCGTTTCGCGGCATTGCGCCTTCGTAGCAGGCGAAACTGACGGCCCGCTTCGATGCGCGTGGCGAACCGCTTTCTTTCAACCTCGGACGGACGCACGACAATGCTGCCTGTTTCGCCGTCGATCAGTACGCGATCATCGGCACGAATATGTTTCAGTGCACTGTCCACCCGACCGACGCACGGCACGCCCATTTCACGGGCCAGAATGGCCGTATGCGAGGCATGGCCTCCAAACTCTAACACGATACCACGAACGGACTTACGTGACAGAAATACAGTATCGGAAGGCAGTAACCGTATGGCGACCACAATTCTATCGTCTGGCAAATTCTCCAATTGATGGGCCTGACGCCCTTCCAGTCTGCGCAGGAGTCGCCGGCCAAAGTCAGCCACATCCTCTTTCTTCTGGCTAAGCATGTCGTCTTCCATCGCTGCAAAGCGCCGATGCCATTTGGTGACAACATGCTGAACGGCATGTTCTGCGATCACGAGATCCTTCTCGATCTGGCGTCTAACGTCCGCGAGGAATGTGTCGTCCTGGAGCATCGCTTTCTGTGCCAGAAACACAGCCCCCAGACTTTCGTCCAATTGGTCACTTACGCGGAGAGCAACCTTATCGAGGTCCCTTGCTGCCTCGTCGATCGCCACACTCAGTCTCTTGTGTTCGGATGCCACATCGGATTCGTCAATGTCGTAGTTTTCCCGTTCGCGGTGCAAAATATCCCGGTAGATGAAGGCGCGTCCTGCCCCTAGGCCTGGAGCCATGCTCAGTCCGGTTAGAAGGAGCTTTTCATCATCTTGAATAACAGTTTTTTTTTACAGTCATGATTTCTTCCGGATCGTCCCGTTTCTTATTTTGGGGCATACCGTTTCTGTGCTGCCCGCAATATCGTCTGAACGTCAAGTCCCAGGTCACGTTTCGGGGATATCAACATGAGATTGGTTCCGCGTGACCGGGCACCGGGGCTCGTGCGAGGATAAAGGCGAATCAACCCCAGAACAGGACGACCTTCACTCATGGCAAAGATCTCACTATCACCGAACGGTATCTTCTTTTCTCGTAACTCATCGAGAACGTCGCCTGTCGCTATTTCAAACGTAATCGTCGCAAATTCACCGAACTGACCAATGCCCAGGATACGAGTCAGTCCCCCCAATGTCTGTTCCCTGTATCTGGTCTGGTGGCAGACGACAACAAATGGCGGTGCCAGCACAGAGCCGCCCTCGAACGCAACAGGGTGCCGTGCCTGGCGAATTCGTTCCCAGGCCCGCCGCGCCGCGCCCCCGCGCAGCGCGAACTCATCCCTGCATCGAATGTAGTAGAGACGCGGCTCCGAGAGGCAAACCGCGAGACACGAACTGATCTTTGTCCTGGCCCCATATGGCGCAGGAACCGACTCAGGGCTCAAACTCTTACAGATATGATCCGAAATTACGCGACGGGGCGGGTTCCGTTCCATGGTGCGGCGCTGTCGTCCGACCGCGCTTTTCATTGCAAGAATCTGCGATGACATCTCCGCGAAGAACCCGTTGTCCAGATTAATGCCAGCGGCTATACCGTCACGAAAGAGCAGTGTTGCATTATCGTTGTGCATGCAATCGCGAACAAGCTTGCGAAAATCCTCAACACGTTGGCTCGCATAGGGGGTTTTGCGAACAGGACGTCTGTCACTGTCTTCCAACACAAGTCCGCCGGGAACGAAGAGCGCGCCTTTGTTGTCAAATTCGCCAGTCGCCCCCTCATCATAAATCCCCGGCAGCATTCCCCGTTTCCGGAATTCCAGCATTCGCCCCAACGCATCTATGCGAATTGCCATAATCTCGCGAAGCAGGCAGTTTCCAATGAGCTCTTTTTTGGTCATGGTTTACCGTCCTCCTCGCTCGTCGCGTAGAACTGTAATTGTACATCCCTGTTACCTGTCATGAGGGCATCCCCTGGCGTGGCATTTGCTGGGCCGTGAGTTCATCCACAGTGCCGTTGCGGACAATTCGGCCCGCTTCAAGAAGAACGCCGTGCGAGGCTACGGCTCTTGCGAACGGTAAATCGTGCGTAACCACAACAAAGGTTGTGTCGGCCATCAGATCAAGAAGCCAATTTGCAAAATCTCCGGTTGTCTGAACGTCCAGAGCCGCCGTGGGTTCGTCAAGCAGCAGATACTCAGGTTTGAGCATAAGGCTGCGCGCAATGGCCACGCGTTGCGCTTGCCCTCCGCTGATATTTGCCGGATACGCTTCGCTGAGTTCGGCGATAGAAAGTCGCTCAAGCATTCCGAGCGCTTCGGCCTGTGTATTGGCTTCTTTCTGTTTCAGTACTTGTATGGGTGCCAACATCAGGTTTTGAATCACCGAGAGATGGGGAAAGAGGTGTAGCCGCTGAAACACGACACCGACCAGTCGCCGGAAGGCGACTTCGTCGATGGCGGCAATATCAACACCATCGGCGAGAATGCGCCCGGTCTGCGGGCTCAGGAAACGTCCGATGCAGTTGAGCAAGGTTGTTTTCCCCGATCCACTTTCACCGAGGATCGCAACGATGTGCTCTCGCGGCAATTGCATCGACAGATCATTCAGTACGGGCGGTCCGTCACCGTAAGTGAAGCTGACTTCTTGCAGCTCAATCATGTTGAAACCCCTTTGCTTTAATCCTGCGCTCCAAAACGCCAGCCAGTTTCATGAGCGGGAAAGTAATCGCGAAGAACATGCCCGCTACAATGAAGTAGTACTTCAGCGGATTGAAGGTTACGCTAATGATGGATTGCGCTTCGCGGACGACCTCCGCAACGGAGATAACCGAAATCAAGGCGGTATCCTTGATGAACGCGACGACAATATTCATCAGGGAAGGCATGGCGACACGAAACGCTTGCGGCCAGACAACAAAGCGGAACACCTGCGTGGATGATAGCCCCAGCGCCTGACCAGCGCGCCGCTGTCCCGGATCGACGGCCATCAGGCCGGACCGGAGAACTTCTGACATGTATGCGGCACAGTTCAGGGAGAGCGTAAAGACCGCCGAGGAAATAGGCGAGAGCGTCACACCAACCTGTGGCGCTCCAAAATAGACGAAGAAGAGCTGGATTAGAAGGGGCGTTCCGCGAACAAAGTCGTTGACGAATCGCAAGAGCGTCCTGAGCGCTCTCCCTGCGTGGTGCAATCCAATGCTCCACGGAAGCGCAAGCGTGAAACCGAACAGGAGGGCTGCACCCGCGACTGCCAAGGTGATGCCAAAGCCACGGCCGAGCATGCGTAATTCGGTCAATAACCCGATTCTTGCCGTCTCTTCATGTACGCTGGCATCGAACCATTTCCTGTGCAGTTCGGCAAGACGGCCGTCTTCCCGCAGGGTCTTGAGTGCGGCATTGATTTGCTTGAGCAAGACGGTGTTCGCCTTCGCGACCGGGATAGCGATGCGCTCTTCATAGAGCAGCGGTCCGACGGGGGTGAACGGCACGCCGCCCGCCTTGATTTGGTACAATCCCACGAGACGGTCGGTGCAGAATGCATCAATGCGACCATTCTGCATGTCCTGAAAGATATCGACCGAACTCTTGTACGTCACAATGTGGATTCGTGGATATTTTGAACGCAGAAAATGTTCATAGGTTTCGCCAAGACCTACACCCATGCTGTGCTCTTCCAAATCGAGGATGGAGGAGAACGTGTTCGTTTCGGAATCTCGCACAAACACCTGTGCTCCGGAGACGTAGTAGGAATCGGAAAAGTCGACCCGTCGGCTGCGCTCGGGCGTCACGGCCATAGATCCTATGATAGCATCGTACTTGTCTGCCAAGAGTCCCGCCAGGATTCCGTCCCACTCCGTCGTTGTGATCTCAAGTTGCCGCCCCGTACTCTCAGCAATGCTGCGGGCCACATCGACATCAAACCCGCAAACGTTTCCCTCGTTGGAGTAAAAGCTGAACGGCGGGTACTTGCCGGTCAAGGCGACGCGCAACATTTGCTTCGCGGGTGGATGATGCAAGTTCGTAGCAGACACCATCAGAAACAGGCAGAGGGAAGCTCCCAAGAAAACGTGGAATCCGTGTTTTCGCCAGAACCTGAAATCTTTCGTTCCTCCAGACATGTTAGTTGCCTTCTTTTCTTCGTTCACGACAGTTTGCTCCACCATGTTGCCGCGCCCTGCATGATCATCTCGATCGAGAACGTTCCCACGACGAGGGCCGCGACTCGCCCCGCTACCTCTGTGTACCGAAGAACGAGGCGCTCATTGCGTGGATGAACGTAGTCATACGCCTGCTTGAGCAAGATTAGAACTCCCACCGAAGCCACTACAGCAAGCGTCACGGCACCGACTAGGCCAAGGGTAGACAAACGTTTGCCGGCTACGATGCTGGCACTGATACTGCCAGGTCCGATCATGATCGGCATCACGATTGCACCCGTAATCTGCGCGGGGTCCCCACGCAAGTCCAAAATGGCGTCACTACCTCCGAACACGAAACGCAATCCAATGATCAGAAAGACAATGCCTCCGAAGATCTGAAGAGAGGCATATTGAGCCTGCAACACCGACGAGAAGATCACCTCTCCCACCAATCCGAAGATGATGCACACAACTATGGTGATCATTCCGGCACGTAGGAGGATCCGTCGGAACGGGGCACTATCTGTTTTGGCCACGATATCTTTCAGATAGACGATAACAAGGAATGGGTTCAACAGCAGAAATAGAACGAGAGAAGATTGGAAGAGTTCACTTGTCATTTGACGCGTCCCTCATCTCGTGTCGAGAGGGCCTGGGAATTGGAGCGTTTCGGAACGCTGGATTCCGCACCGAGCGTCTTGTGCCATACATTCATGCTCTCGATATGTCCGCAAATACTGGTGTTGTTAACAAGTCTCCCGCCGTAGCTGTATCCCTGTCGTGCAAACGTGATGTTCATTCCATACGACACCGCACGGGCAATCGTGAAGGCCGTTCGGATGCCCTCCGCCCGCATCGTATTTTCCATGTGTTCAAGCAATGCCCAGGCAAGCCCCCTGCCACGCACGGTTGGTGCAACCACGAAGTCTGTCATCTCGACCGCAACGTTATCACGGTCACGTTCCGCCGCCGACAGGGCTAGTGGTTCCCCTTGATACCAGATTCCAGAATACGTGACGTTCTCAGCCATGGCTTCGACAATATACTCGGGAACGTTGATGGGGAACGGGTAGGTGGAGAATGTTTGTCCATACAAGCGCGCCATGGCGCGTGCGTCATCGGGCGTGCATGTTCGGATCAGGGCGAGAGTCGTCCGGTCATAGTCTGCCTCTTTTGAAGCGGCAGTTAACGCTGCTCTCAAAACCAAAACGGATTCCTGCGTGCGTTCCCGTTCACGCGGAGGATCCAAGAAGTAGCTCATGAATTGGCAATTCTCTCCGGTGCGGAAGTACTTCGGTATAAAAGCTTCCTGCCGGTACCCGAGAGTTTGGAATGCTCGGGCTCCCGATTCGGGGACCTTTGCAAACACCTTCCCATAGCCCTCCCGTCTAGCAAGCTCCAGTGCATTCACCGCGGCCTCGTCGGGGGGACCTGCAACTTTCATCACATAAACTCGATCATTGAGGGCACCATGCTGTAGCAGGCTCTTGCCCACACGCTCAACACTATCCCTTGCAGTCGCACTTTTCATGACTTGTGACTCCCGCAAACCTTCTTGATGCGCTCTCTCAAGAGATCCTCATTCCCTTCGGTCACTCCAACGATAGCGCTTACATCCGCTGCCACATCATCGGAGAGTTGCTGAAAAGCGGGATGAAGGAATTCGAACGCCAGGATAATTGGTGTCTCGGCCGTGTCTAGGTTGCGGCAAAGAATACGGCACTTGCTAATGCAGTTCGTCTCGCGACCTTCGGCGAACATGACAATGGCGGCGAGTCGCTCGTTATCTGCCAGGCGAAACTGCCGCACCGGCCAACCCGGCGGGGCCGCAACAACATGGGCTTCAGGGATCGCGCACCCTACCGAAGCGACCTGATTTTCCTTGCCGTCGATTAGGATAACGACATCGGGCATCCTGCTGGAAGTAGTCATGCAGCAGCTCCTTCGTTGTTTCCCCGCCTTTCGGCACGCGCATTGTCTTCAGGGATGAGGGCGATCGCGCTATCGTGATCGCACAGAAGCCTGCTGATGCCTTCGGCGCGGGATTCTTCGGCTCCATCCAGCTTCAATTGTAATTTGCATTCGGCACAGTTGCGATCGCAGGCGATCGCCTTGTAGGTATCCGGTTCCTTGTAAGTCGTAATGACCCCTTCGTAATTTCGCAAGATGACCTTGTTGGTTGACCAGGAGACGAGGTAATTCGGCATAACCGGAATTTTGCCTCCCCCGCCGGGTGCGTCGATCACGTACGTCGGCACGGCGAATCCGCTCGTGTGGCCAATCAGGCTCTCGATGATCTCGATACCTTTGCCAACAGGAGTCCTGAAGTGGGACAACCCCTCCGAAAGGTCACATTGATACATGTAATAAGGGCGCACCCTATTCTCGACCAGCTTGTGGACGAGTCGTTTCATAATCCGGGGGCAATCGTTCACGTTGGCCAACAGCACCGATTGGTTGCCAAGCGGAATACCCGCATCAGCGAGCTTGGCCAATGCGCGTCTGGCTGATGTGGTCAGCTCGCGTGGATGGTTGAAATGTGTATTGATCCAAAGGGGATGGTGTCGTCGCAGGACGGCGATCAGGTCGTCGGTAATCCGTTGGGGTAGTACGGCGGGGGTCCGTGTTCCGATGCGCAGAACTTCCACATGCGGGATCGCGCGCAGTTCGCCGAGCAGCCAATCCAGGGTGTCATCACTGAGCAGGAACGGATCCCCCCCTGAGAGGAGCACGTCCCTTACAACGGGAGTTTTTCGAATGTAGTCGATACCCGCCTCAAGCACCTCCCGGTTTGGGATGTTGTCACGATCTCCCACTTTGCGTTTGCGTGTACAGTGCCGGCAGTACATGGCACAACGATTCGACACAAGGAACAGAACGCGATCAGGATAACGATGCGTAAGCCCGGGGACAGGCGAGTCTTTGTCTTCATGGAGAGGATCAACCATGTCCTCATCGACAACATCCAGTTCGCGGGGTGATGGTATCGCCTGTTTGAATATCGGATCATTCTCATAATTATCCGTATCAATCAATGATAGGTAGTATGGGGTCACAGACATTGGAAATCGCTCGAGAGTTGCGTCGAGCGCCCGTCGCTTTTCTGGTGCGAACGAGATGTCCAGAAGTTTTTCGACGGAATCCAAGTCCTGGATCGCATGGCGCATTTGCCACCGCCAGTCATGCCATTTCGTCATCGACGGTGTATCCGAGAGTGTCTCAGCTATTTCCTGCTGACGGTCTGTATATATTGCTTCTATCATGGGGTTCCCTTCTTGCATAGTTGATCTACCTTGGACCTGAGTTGAGCCGGATCCAGCGGCGTGAAGATGAAATCGGTGGATGGCAGTTCCTTAACCCTATTGGCCAACGGCATCTGGTACATATTGACGACGACTAGCAGGGCCGCGTTCTGGAATGGCGCGGACTCGCGGACGCTGCGGCAGAGTTTCAGTGTCGCATTCTCCTTGTATGTCTCTGCAAATATGATGATGAGATCGGCGGGATCAGGGGGGATGGCAGCCCCGGCGATCTCCTGTGCACGCGCCGAACGAGTGGTGAAGCCGTTCTCGGCCAGAATCGAGGATGCGTCCGAATCTGCTGCAGGAGTATCCTGATATAGTAGTAACGCTTCCATGTTATATCCACTCATCCGAAGGTTGCGGCACGTCGATCGCGCTATGGCAATGCGGGCATTGCACATTAGCACCGCTCGCGCCACGATCCGTCTCAAGACTCTGTCCGCACCGAATGCAGAAAAACTTGAACGTGCTCGGTTTCTTGGTGTTCGGGGTGTCACAGCTCACTTTCTCGTCAAGAGCCGGATCTATATTTGGCACGGTGAGCCGGTTCCCGCAATCGGGGCATGGCGCATGTGTACCCTCCGCCGTGATGGGGGCCGAGAGCTTTTTTCCGCACGAACTGCACAAGAACACGAGCTCGAGTCTAGCCGTCTTTGCAAGTGTGTTCTCTCCGCTGACCTTTCGGGTTGAGGTCTTGTCGGGTGCGGCCTCCCCATTCGGAGAAGAGGAAACGTTGTCAACATTCCGCTCTTTCTTCAGTGCGGAACCTACGCCTTTCCAGTGAATGGGTATCTGGCCTGCGGGCAGTTCACTTGGTTTGATGACTATCTTTTCTGTCATATCAAAATTCACCTCTTTTATGGGGCTGAAGCTCTGCTACAGCACCCGCTTTTTTCTTGTGGCGACCCCGAAGATCTATGTCGCATGGACCCTATATCTCGCAATTCGGATCTGAGACCCTCCACAGGAACGAACTGCGCGCCGACGGTTTTCCATTCAAGAGCGTCGGATGCATCACAATTTCCCTCTGCCTCAGATCCGAGGACAAAAATGCGAATGTCGGCATCTACATCCCGGACATTGAGGGCGCACTCCAGCGCATCAATGTCGGTCGCGTTCTCCCTGTCGACAACCACGGCATCACAGCGACCGTCGCCAAGCGAGCGAATAACCGCCGCCAAGCTACTTCGCACAATCGGAACATAGCCGGTCTCGAAAACCGCATCGGTCACTGCGGCGCTCGCCTCCTTGCTCACAATCAGAATGCTGTTCAGTTCCATCCGAGGACGGCTCCTCTCTTATCAAATGTTGTCGAGATAAAAACTTCTCTCGCTGCTTTAAGTCGCAAGTCCTGTGCCAATCGTTCTTCGGAATCACTTATCCTCTTGGAAAGCAGAAGGTTACGACGGGAATGGTCCGGTGGAAATCCCTGACGCTGATCGCGCACGCACATCAGAATCACTCCGATGGTCGGAATATGCACAGTCAGGGCGGACCGCATCATAGAGTGTGCATAATATGCACACTCGGAGGTAAAATACAGGAACAACAGGCCGCTCTCTATTTCGGGACCGAATTTAAAGCCGAGGGCAGGCGCATGCACAGAGGAGGCAGGAAAGGAGGTGTGCAACCCAAGCCATCCGGCTAGCGCAGGTCGTGCCGTTTGAGCCTGTTGTAGAGGGCGCGCCGACTGATCCCAAGGATCTCGGCCGCCCTACTCTTGTTTCCGCCCGTCATCTGAAGCGTTCGAACAATAGCTTCCCGCTCGATCTCGTGGAGTGTCGATCCAACGTCGACCTTGATGGAGGGCGATTGCCGGGACTGCGGAAGCAGGCGCGGCGGTAGATTGTCCACCGATAGTACCGTGTCCGGGCAAACGAGCACGGCTCGCTGAATCACATTCTTGAGCTCTCGCACGTTGCCAGGCCAGGCATACGTTTCCAGAACGCCTATGCACTCGGGCTCGATGCCACGGATGTCCTTCTGAAAAGCATCGTTGTAGCGTCGCAAGAAAGCGTCGATCAGCAACGGGATATCGCCCTGGCGATCACGTAATGGTGGCATGACGAGGTGAAAGACGTCCAGTCGGTAGAAGAGATCCTCCCTGAATGCGCCCGTCCCGACCGCTTCTTCAAGATCCTCATTGGAAGCGGCAATGATGCGCACATCCGTCGAGATCGACCGCTGCCCCCCAAGACGATGGAAGCGCTTCTGCTCGATCAGCCGAAGCAGGCTCACCTGCACCTTTTCGTGAATCGAGCCAATTTCATCAAGAAAGACTGTACCCGTATTCCCGCGTTCAAAGATACCCTCGCGTTTCATTGCCGCCCCCGTAAAGGAGCCCTTCTCGTGTCCAAACAGCTCACTTGCGACGAGTTCCGGTGGCAAGGCTGCCAGATTGATGGGAAGATAGGGGCTGGTCGCCCTGCTGCCAGTGCGGAAAATCGCGTGAGCGGCAAGATCCTTGCCCGTGCCGGTCTCCCCAGTGATTAGCACCGGCACATCTGTGGCCGCAGCCTGTCGGACCTGCCGGTACATTATCTGCATTGCTTCTGAGCGCCCGATGAGCTCCTCGAACGCCGTCCGTCTTCGTTCCTTTTTGAGGAGGAGATTCGGGCCATAGTGAGGTCGTTGCGCAAGCGCTGTTTCGATAAGAAGCCGGAGTTCCTCATCAGAAACGGGTGCCTTGGCGTAGTGATAGGACCCTGCTCTCAGCGCAGTCATCGCCCTGCGAATTTCCCGCTCATCAGCAATGAACAGGATCTGAGTCTGCGAGCTCTTCGCCGTTACGACTTCGATAAGCTCCTCGCCGTCCATTCGTCCGCCCTTGAACGCCGCACTCGTGATCACGAGCATGTCGAAGAGATCTTCTTCAAATCGCTCCAGTACTCTGTCCATATTGGGCTCGGAAATGACGGTTAGTTCATCAGACCCGATTACAGACCGAATCCGCTGGGGCAAATCGCCACCCTTGGATACGCAAATAATCCGGATATCGTCGCTAGCCATGTTTCACTCCGTCTGAAATTCGTTGTGTACCGTTCGTGCACACATTCATACACGCAATCTCTCAGCAATGCAATATTTACCGGGCGATGCTTGGCAAGCGAAGAGGACACCTGACTGATCAAGGACTTGCCGTTCGAGGGCGTGATATCCCAGTTGTCGGGGTATCCCAGCACCAACCTGCGAAAACGCCATCTCGTTGACCTGCCTGAATACCGCCATACGGCCTCGCATCTTACAATGCTCCGCCGCTGCTTTCACTGCGCCACATGCGGTAAAGGAGCAGTCGACTTCCCATGCCATGTACTCCTTTCCTGATCTCTAGGCATCCGCCGGCACGGGTACGACGATCACGTGCAGTGTGAACAATCGAACTGTGTGTTTGCTAAGCCCCAGCCTCTAAGCCCAGCACGCAATCGCCATCAGGCATGCTCTGATATACGTCGTCCAAACTCCTGGACCTATATTCGGCAGGCTAACCGCCCCCACTTGGGACGGCATATTGCTACCATTTATACTGGAGGCTAATACGGAAATACAGGGCTTCATTTCAACGGCGGCAGCAGCTTGAAAGGGAGAAACCCGTCGATGAACGCCAGAAACTGCCCGATTCGGAATACAATTTCAGTGCCGTGCTCGATCGCCAAAACCTTACCGAAGGCTTTGCCGCCTACAACCAGCGCCGCAATGCACGCCGTCATCAGCGTCGTGCCGAGAATCATTTCGAGTTCGCCCGGCGCGTGTAGCAGTTTCAAAACAAACGTCACGCCTATCGCACCGCTGAGCGTTCCGCACACATCGCCGACCACGTCGTTGCAGACACTGGCCACCTGATGCACGTTGCGCACCAGCCACAACGCATGGCCTGCCCCGAACACACGGTGGGCCGCACGCGCGTGGAGGGAAGCCTCTTGTGCCGTCGTCGCGGCAACTCCCACAATATCAAAAGCGACCCCCACAAGAATCACCACTAGCAGCAAAACAAGCCCCACGCCAAAGACTTCAATATTCTCAGCCCCGGTCTGGGATGCCAGACTCGCAACGCCTGCGAACAGAAAGGCCCAAAGCCCGATCTTCACCGTATGCCGTGCCGCTCTTGCTCGTGTGTTTTTACTCAATCTCATGCATTTTTCACAAATAGGTGAACAAGGCAACAACCGCCCGGGTAAACATTGCGGCATAAGGTCCAGCAGGTTTTCCCAACGACTCCCCGCACCTCACGGCACGACGGTTCCCCCTTAAGAGTCGCTCTGGACCGTCTCCGATCCAGGGCTGAACTACCACTAAGCACGCACTCTAATCCCCGCACGGCCCGGCCTCGAAAGGCAGACAGCCTAGGAGCTTTCCTCAGGAGCGCGGTCAATCCTAGCCTCTTTTGCAGTAACGTTTTCAATACCTGCCGCTGAGCGGCCCAGTATATCCCCACGCAACCACGCAAGGCAGGCTACACTGTACATAGCGCAAACCACATACAGGTTCGTCCCATGCCGCAGGCAGAATAAACCGCCAGCAGTCATGAGTCTCCACGGAACCGGGGTCATCGCCCGCATGCCCTTGCGGATCGCCCCAGAACCTTAACCCCCAGCACAGACCCCCGACTGGGCGTCGGCAGCCCACACCAAGGACTTCACAGATATGCCCTCGACGGATTTTTAGCCCCGCCTTCGGATTCGCTGACCTCCACTAGGATACTGCGTCACCTTGTTCAATTGAATGCTTATCGGACCTCGCTAAGGCAGTCAACCTATTTCCTTTCCCGGTGCAACGCGCACGTCGTCGCCCCCCAGCGGATCCCGTATTAGCAGACTGTATGCACAAGACCGCAGCAATATGATGAGCGTGAACCGTGAAATCAAGTAATCGCGTAGTCTTTTTAAGATCGACAAAATGCTAGGGCTTACCACCACATCTTGGCGGCCTAGCGAGAACTCAATCCCATACGCAGCAAGAATCGCGGCCTACGTTCTCTCATGCGTCGCCATGAGGAAAACCTAAAACTCTATCTCGCTGAGATCCCAGTACTCGAAGCTATCTATACGTTCAAGCAGAAGCTTTGCCGGCTGCTACGTAAGAAAAGCTGCACGGTTCGCAGATGCCGAAAATGGATCAAGAGCCTATTGAACTACATAGATCAGCTCAAGACCTGCGGCATCGACCAACTCGAGACGCTTGGCCGGACCCTAGGGACCTGGGATGGAGAGATAGCAGCCATGTGGCGATTTACTAAGAACAACGGGATTACTGAAGACTTCCATAACAAGATGGAGATGATCTCCAGAATGGCTTATGGGTTCAGGAACTTCGAAAACTACAGACTGAGGGTCAGAGTTATGTGTGCTCAGGAAATGGGATTGCCCCACTTAATGGTGTTGACCCAGATGGCTTTGCATCCAATCGTCGGGCCAAAAAAAAGGCCCGCAACTTGCGTTGCGGGCCTGTCATTTTGGTGGGCGATAGAGGACTCGAACCTCCGACTTTCACGATGTCACCGTGACACTCTAGCCAACTGAGTTAATCGCCCGTATTCAAATTTTGAGTTGCTCTGACGTCTTGGATTCCCCCTTCAGAACGGGGCAGAATATACGAGAGTGGGGCGAGAGAGTAAAGCTGAAATTTGGAAAACTGAGATCTAAAACGGGGATTTGAACAGAAGGCAACGAAGGTAGCGAAGGTGGGAGGTCTGGGGATTGTGGAGTGTGGGCGGACCGGGACCTGCTGGGTTTGAATATCCGGCTTCGTGGAGAACGACGCCGGGACAGGGGAAGGTAGCGAACCTACTTCGCCCGAAGGGCTACGAAGGTCAGGAGGAAACGAAGGGATCAGAAGGATTAGAGCAGGCCCAGTTTCTTGAGTCTTGATCTTATGGCTCCGGGTTTGCGGGAGAAGTCTTCGGCGATGGTTTTGATTTTGGCTGACGTGGTTTGCTCTGTTCCCTCCTGCTTCGCCCAGGTCTGGCGGAGTAGGTCGTCTTCTTCGTCTGACCATTTTTCATAGGCTCTGGGATTGGTTTTCTTTGCTTTTTCCATGTAGCTCGTGGTGTCATCCGGTGCGTTTGGTTCCGGCTCGCTTTGAATGCTGCCCACAATGGGATAGACAAAAGCAGATGGTTTGACCTCGGGGTGGGCATCCTTGAAGGCTTTGATGGCTCCCAGAAATTGCTGTCCGTAGCTGGCGAGTCGTCTTTCTCCGACTCCGGTGAGTTGGATCATTTCGTCTTCTGATCCAGGAAAGTCGCGGGCCATCTCGTGGAGCGTGCGGTCGTTGAAGATGACGTAGGGTGGGACGGCTTGCTCGGTTGCCAGCTCCTTGCGGAGATCGCGGAGCTGATCAAACAGGTCTTCGTTGTACTCGCCCACCTCGGTGCCGCCTGTCCTTTCCCTACGAGCTCGCCTGCCTGTTTTGCCACGGCGGCGTGATTTGGCTGGAAGTTTCTTAGTCTTCAGGATGTGAATTTCGCGTCCTCCGAAAAGAACTTCGTGGGATTCTGGCTGAAGTTGGAGAACTGGATATTCGCCGGTGGTCTGCGCGATGAGTCCCTGGGCAAGAAGGTTGTCGATCATCAGGCGCCAGTGGCTCTTGGCTTGGTCTTTTCCGATTCCGAAAGTCTTTATCTGGTCGTGGCCGAGTTGTTGAATGCGGTCGGAGTCATCCCCAGCGATGACGGCCACGATATGGTTGATTCCAAACCTCTCGCCGGTACGCGCGATGGCGGACATGACGATCTGAGCATCACGGGTGGCTTCGATGCTTTCGACTTCGCCGGCACAGATGTCACAACAGCTGGAAGATGAGTCAACCACTGATGGGCACTGATTTTCACCGATGGGAGGCCATTGCTCACCGAAGTAGTTCAGGAGCTGTTTGCGGCGGCAGGCGTTGACTGTGGCGTAGTGGACCATATCGTTGAGGCATTTGATGGCGTGTTTCTTCTCGTCTTCGTCGGTGATGTCGTCGATGAAGAAACGAATTTTCGGAATATCTCCATGACCGAATAGGAGTAAACAGTATGCCGGTTCACCGTCACGTCCGGATCGGCCAGTCTCCTGATAATAGCTCTCCATGTTCTTTGGCAAATCCCCGTGGAGGACGTAGCGGACGTTTGATTTGTCGATGCCCATACCGAAGGCGACGGTAGCGACGATGACGTCGACTTCGTCTTTGTTGAAGGCATCCTGGTTCTTGACGCGCGTAGCGTCAGGAAGTCCGGCGTGGTATGGCAAGGCTTTGATTCCATGCTTGGTAAGCATGTTGGCGGTCTGCTCAACGCTCTTGCGGGTGGTGCGGTAGATGATGCCCGGTTCGTCGGCATGTGCGGTGACAAATCTGAGGATCTGGTCACTTGGCTTCTGCTTGGGAATGACTTTGTAGAATAGGTTAGGCCGGTTGAAGGATGCGCGAACCATGTACGGTGAGCGTAGTCCCAGCTTGGAGACGATGTCATCCTGGACTTTATGTGTTGCCGTTGCGGTAAACGCGGCGACGGAAACCTCCGGAAACTCCTGCACGATAGTGGATAGATTCAGGTAGTCTGGGCGGAAATCGTGTCCCCACTCGGAAATGCAATGTGCTTCATCAATCGCGACGAATGAAAGCTGAACGCGTTTTAGAGTGGCAATGAACTCCGGCATGGCGAAGCGTTCGGGGGAAACGTAGATCAGATCCAGCTCGCCGTTGGCAAGTTGAGACTCTACGTCCCGTTTCATAGATGCGGAGAGCGAGCTGTTGAGAAATGAAGCTCGTAGGCCGGTGGCAATGGCCGCATCAACCTGATCTTTCATGAGGGAAATCAGCGGGCTGATGACAATACACGTCCCGTCCATGACATGGGCAGGAAGCTGATAGCAAAGGGACTTCCCTCCCCCAGTCGGCATGACGACGAAGCAGTCCTGCTTAGACATAATGGCCTGAACGATTTCTTCCTGATTTGCCCGGAAGGAGTGGAAGCCGAAGATGTCGCGAAGGACGCTGGCTACCTTCGGGCCTGTTGAAATAGCATCTATAGTCTGCATGCGTGAGAGTATGCAAACTTTGGGGCCTAACGGCAATCCTAGCTATTTATTGTTGTTACTTTCTGGCGGCGTAACGTATCGCCCATGCTCCAGTAAGCAGCACATGATTGATGTACTCCTCTCCGAGAAAGACCATCCCGATTATACGGCGGTATTTGCCTCGGTGTTTCCATTCTACTGTGACGGTCTTGCGTAGGATCATGTCTTCTAGGGCCTGTTTTGATTCTTGGCCTCCGGGGGCTTTGAGTTCTGGGGCGTCGATCTCTGCCAATCTAATTCTATGGAGTTGAACAGAAGGACACGAAGGTAACGAAGCACTGACGATGATGGTGTCGCCGTCTATGACGCGTTCTACTCGGCCGGTGAAGGTGTGCCCCTCGCTGATGCGGGGGCACACTATGATGGCTACTAGGGCAAGGAGCTTGATGCTCCTCACTTGTCGCCTCCTTTCTCGTCTAGGCTGGCGATGCGGTTGCCTATGGCTCCGATGGCTGTGCGGTGGTGGGCGGCGTTGTTTGAGATGTAGCGGGATGTTGTTCGTAGTTGGCTGTGACCCATCATTTGACCGATGACGGTCTGGTTGATGTTGGCTTCGGCTTCCATTGAGCCAAAGGTGTGGCGAAGCGCGTAGGGTGGGCGCGGTTTGATTCCGGCACGCTTGCACCATCGGCGGAGGCGCTGGCGGAAGACGCCCCTGGTGTACATTTCGTCTCTTGCATTCAGAAAGACGTAGTCGGCTTTCGGGTGCAATGAGATTTGGTGAATGGCGATGCTGGCGGCTTCGGGTGTAAGCGGTACGCTTCGCGGTTTTGGCTCGTGCGCCATGCGGGCGGTCTTGTGCTGCTCGATGAGAATCGAGTATTTCCGCTCACCATCGCGGATGACCTGCGAGGGCTTTAGCTGGCGAATTTCTTGCGGGCGTAGGCCTGTATGCAATCCAAAGATGATCATCTCACGAAAGTCTGCTCCTTCGGGCCATGTACAGTTGAGGAGTGTCTGGAGTTCATCATCTGAGAAGCGCTTTGTCTCGGGTGGTGTCTCGGTGATTTTTGGGAACTTTTTCACGGGGCAGCCGCAAATCTCCAGGTCTTCGGCCCAGAGGAATAGTGATTTGGCATTGCGAATGTGGGCGTTGCCGCCGTTGGCGCTGCGGCTTCGGTTTTCCTTGGCCCAAGCGTAGTAGTTTTCCATCACGAGACGCGTAATCTCTGATACCTTTGTGCTAGCGCCAACAAATTCTACAAAGGCGGTGTGGGTATCATGGAACAGTCGGTACGTACCTTCAGCGCGGTTAGCCTTGAGCCAGTGCCTGTGGAGGTCGGCAAGTTCAAGGATGGTGAGTGAGGCACCGTTGGTGTCGTGTGACGACGTGATGGGATGTTCGCCCACGTGCGGTGCGTTGCTCACGCCTTGGCTTGGTGATCCTTCATCAGCTAGGATGTCTCCTCGCCGGATTTGCCGTTCAAGTTCCGTGAGTTTCTTACGGGCTTCGCGAGCGTTTGTCCCAAGGTTGAAGTACTTACGTTTCTCTCCGACATAGATGCGGGCGAAGTACTTGCCGTTGCGTGAGTCTTTCTGGATGTTGTGACGTGTTGCCATGATGGCCTCCCGTTGTGTTGTAACCGAGACCGCCATCTGGTAGTTTCACCAGTGACGGGACTTCGGTTCTGTTACCGGGTCAGCGGTGATTTATCTTAGCGGATTGCACCGCTGGCCCATTTATTCCCGATGAAGCTCTTCTGGTCTTCGTGGGGTTCATCTGAATGCTAACTGGGGTTCGCATTTAATGCAAGCCTGAATTGTCATTTCTCAGTAATTTGAAAAGCGTGTGCTACAGTCCTCTCATATTCGAATGATCAACATTATCGAGAGACGACAGTTTGGGAGGGGTTAAGACTATGCCGGGAGGAAGAATACCGAAAAAAGAGGCCCCGCCATTTGGCAAACGACTAGCTGCGCTGAGGAAGGAAGCTGGGCTGAGCCAGAATCAGTTTGGCGAGAAAGCAGATATTTCGCGGGCGATGGTAGACTACTACGAACGCCGCGCCACCAAGCCAGCCGCTGACTTCATCGTCAAAGCCGCAACCATCCTCAACTGCTCCGCAGACGATCTCCTGGGCCTATCCGAAGGCAAAGCCGAGAAACGAGGCCCCAAGAGCAAATTGGATCGCTATGTGGAGCAGGTCAAAGCCCTTCCGAAGAGCGAGCAGGAATACGTGGTCAAGTTTCTGGAACAGGTCTTGGGAAAGAATCCGTAGAGCATGCTTCACCGGTACCACCGGGAAATTCATCAACCTGAAATTTCGAAACTCGCAAGATCATGGAACCACTCCTGTAGTTCCTGTAGAGAATTGGTATTCAGGGGACCGATATCCTCAGTTGGCATGCCGTAGAAAGATGCTCTGAGTTTCCACTCAGATGTCCGTCGCGGCCATCTCGCAACCGATGAGTCGAAGAAATCGCTCTCATGCATCATGTGATCGTAGGGAATGAAATCCTTCCACGTTTCCGAAAGCTCATCGGAGGAGGCAGTGTCAATCAATTCGACGTGACATGATCCTCGCGATTCTTCATCCCCCCAGGCATCAAGCAACAGGTTTCGGGCGTTATAATCAGTTTCAGGAGCACTGTAGCCGAAAATCGTCAGGTGGAAGGATGCCTTGATCGCCTCTTGCACAACCTCCCAGTCGCGCCAGATGAATGAATTACCCGCATAGTCCTTGTCGGCATTAGGGTAAAGGAGCTGACCTGTGACCAATCTGCTCTTGCAGACAGGGCAAACCTGTCCATCTGAACCAAGCACGTCATGTTCCTCGCATGTGGTGTAGGAAACGCACCCGTGAAGGAACCGCAGATCCGGAAGGTCGCAAACACCTCGATTTCGCTCGTGAGCCTGTATCAAGAGTGGATCCCAGTTAAACGTTCCGATGACATCCCCTTTGCGCAGTCCGAGAATTAGGTAGTCGTAGATCGTTGGGGAATCTGGAAGTTTCAGCGCTCTGAAATAGCCCTTCAGACGCTCTTCGATATGATTCAGTTCAGTTGAAATGTCTATGTTGGATTTCATCCACGAGTATTGTTCTTCAAAATTGCCAGATGGCGCCTTCGAGCCTGAAGCAAGTTTCGCCCATGTTCCCCCTAGGATCTCAGGCAATTCATCCATGAGGGGCAGTTTCCTGCCGTTTCTGTCGCCATGCAGAAACGAGGCCCTGCTGGCTCCAGCACCAAGGAGAACAACGTGAGGCCGAGGGTTTCTTGCTGGTGTTTCCTTTACGGATGTTTCCATGAAACTGTCTCCTCGTACATGGCAAGGCTAAGCCCCGGTGGTTCTCCGTAGATCCATCAGCCTTCAACCTTTACCGTATTAGTTCCCGCACAGAGTAAGATATCACCAGAGCGAATATCGTCTCGTATCGTTGCGTAGTCCTTAGCTTTGAGCCGTGGAAATTTGTCAATTTTTCTGGCAGAGTCATCTCCTGCTGTGGCTCAATTTCCCGGTAAGTGTGAATTCAAGGGCTGACTCTGGTTTTATCTATGCACCTGAAATCCCGAAACGGAACAAGTCTGCTCATTCCACAGGATTGACCACGGGGCCATCAGCATCCATTCCTGTGAAATGGTAAAATTTTGCGCCGCCCGCAATACCACGAAACTTTCTTCTCATCAGATCAAAGAGACGCTCTTCGCACGTCGAGATGAAGAATTGCCGCTTGCCGGGAAGCGTTGTCACCATTCCCCGGATCAGTTCCACAAAACCGAAGGCATTGAGGTCATCGAAATGGGTAACAGGATCATCCATGAGGATTGCAGAGAAACCTGACCATGTCTGGGTGATGCGGCCAGCGAGGAACAAACTCAACATAAGTATCTGCTTCTGCGAGTCACTGAAGTAGTCAGAGGGCCTAAATTGTTGTTTTCCCCAGCCTACCAGAACGCGGATATCATTGCCCTTCGTGTCTAGGCTGACATCACCAAACCCATACACTGCGCGCAGCCGCTGTTGTATGAGAGTCGTTAAGGGGCCCAGGGAGTTAACGTGCTCTGCAACAGCACTTGAGCTCTGATTGTCGAGGCCCGTCTTTACGACTTTAAGCCACTTTAACGCCGCTCCTGTCCTCTTCTTGGTCTTAGAGAGCGCATCCTTCTTCTTTGTCAGGTCTGCCAGATCGGCTTCCAGCGAAGCAAGAGCCGCTGAGCGCTGTTCTGCATCGAGCGCTCTCTCCAAATTGAGACACCGCGTCCGGAGGTGTGTCAGTTGGGAAACGCGTTCTTCAGTTTTTATTCGCAGTTCCACCACGGTTTCCTCAGAGATGTCATCCCGTTTCAGAAGCGGAGCCGCGTTTTCTTCGTATTGTTCTATCTGAGCCTGAAATTCGGCTTGATCCTCCCTGACTATCTCACTCGAACGGGACAGCTCCTCAATTCGCGCTGCAGCCGCCCGGACTTCATTTTCAGCACCTTCCCGTTCCTTCGTCAGATGAGCGAGTCGCTCTTCTGTTTTCGTGCGCAATTCACTATCGGCGTTGGTTCGCCTCGCAGCATCCTCAGGGGCAGTTTCCAGAGACAGTCCCATGGCTTCAGCTTTGGCCTGCACCGCAGCTATGCCCTCTTCAAGGGGGCGCGCCGCCTCAGAAGCTTGCCGATATGCTGCAACCTTCTCCTTCTGCTTGGTCTCCAGAAAACTGATTCGCTTTCGAGCCTCTCCCGTATGCCCTTCCAATTCACTGAGAGCGACGGTCTGCTTGTCGAAGCGTGCAGCAACGTCAGTCATTATTGTGTCCAAGGCTCCCGAGCCCCTATCCTCGGGGTTAAGTCCGGCATCCCGCATTCTTGATTCGAACGCCACAAGCTCTTGTCGGACAGAGCTCAGCTCCTTTGCGATCTGCTCCCAGGTCTGAGCGTGGGCCTGTAGCTCATTCTCTTTGATCTGTAGCGCCTCGTTCGTCTCTTTGATCCTCGCTCGGAGCTCACCGCAACTCTTGGTTAGTGATTCAAGCTGTGGCGAACGAGTTACTTTCTGCGCCTGAATTTTCTCCAACAACAGAGCTTTTGATGCATGCGGGGTACCGCAAGTCGGACAGTTGTTACCTGCGACGAACCCTTCGATCCGATCCAGCAGTTGAGCCAATTCCTCCTGTTGCGATGACACAGCGGCGTAGGCATGTTCCGATTGGGCAAGTTCCCCTTTTGCCTTTTCCGCACGGGTCTGAAGTGTGGAAATCTCTGGCGCCACTCCAGCCATAACTGTGGCAACTGTCTTCGCGGATATATCAAGCTCCGCCAATCGACCCCGATTACTGTCCCAACTAGGAATTCCATCCTGAATGGCGCGAAGTTGTCGAATCCGTTCGGATTCCGCATCAGCTTTCCTTTTCCGTTCGACGATCTCCAATCCACGCGTGTCAACTTCCTCTGAAAGTGGCTTGAGTTCTCCCGCAATAGACGTCATCTCATTGGCTGCTTGAGATGCTGCCTCCTGCCACCTCTTTAGTGCCTCGCTTGCGCTGTCGTGCTCAGTTTTGAGTCCATCGAGCTGAGACAAACTGTTCAGGCGATCTTTGGCCTGCGTCAGTACCCTCTGTTCATCCTCGATGGTACGTGAACGTTCCCTAATCGCATCTTGTGTCTGTTTTTCCCGAGCTCGCACTTTTGTTAAGTCTGCTTCCGTTGAGCGAAGCTGGGACGCAGCGTTACTGAGTGCGGATCTGTTCTTGTCAAATAGAGAAAAACCGGATTCAGACCTCTGAGCCCTCTTGCGGATTTCATCTGCATGCGCAACAGCAGCTTCGATCATGGCACGCCACTCACGGACGGATACGGCCGTCACCTCCTCGGCACCGATGTCAATAGAGGCATCAGACCGTAGGTCGCTGGCTAGTTCTCCTGCGATCTCGGTCAGATGGCGGCCGGCCTTCTGCAATTCCCCGGGAACCAAAATAGCCTGGATGTTCGCTCGCACTCTCGACATCTGGTCATCGAACTGGGCTTCATCCTTCGTGTGTGATGCGAGAGCCTTGTTCAGATGTGCTAGAACTGCGCCGATCTTCGACAACGCTGAGGCATAATCATCAAGTGCGAGCATTCTCGATGCGATTTCAAAAGAAAGCTTGGAATCCTTGTCGAAGTCGGAGAGAAGCTCAGGAGTGCTCTGACTGAACAGATGTGTGGCCCGAAAAAGTTTCTCCAAATTCTCTATGCGCGCCGGCTTGTCCCCCCATTTAGCCGATGTGAGAAGTTGAAGTGCACTCACTCGGTCGAGGCCCTCGATTCCGGTCCAAGCTTGTCCCCAATCAGAGAGAGTGCGTCGGAGTGCCGTTGTGCGGTCGCCCTGAAGCAGTTCGATCGACACAGCGCCCCGATCCGAAGGTGCCCCAAGATGTCGAGCGATACCAATGAAGTCGTCGTGACTAGTACGATGTTGACACAGCCGTCCAATTCTCCCAGTAGAGACGTAGTCGAGTGCATCAAAGAAGGATGTCTTTCCCAACCCGTTTGGCCCATATAGGACGATGACATCGGCGTCGACGTCAAATACTTGGGGCTTCTTGTAGGCCCGAAATGCATCAATAGTCACACTCTTGATACGAGTTTGTCCATTTGGTCCGGTATGTTGCAGCCCCTCCGTGGCCACGCCATCGCCGAGATCTGGAAGCGATTCAGCCGTCCGGAGCAACTCGTCCGCTATTGTGGCTGCCGAGTACTCACGTGGCACGACTATCTGTCGTGCGAACTGTGCGCTAGCACCAAGGCTCCGAATGAACTCCCGTGCAGGGGTAGGTCGCGCGAAGCCCCCAGCAGTTCTCTCGGGGAACGGGAAGAAGGGAAGGCGAAGCAAAGCTGTCGCCATCTCGCCCGGGTTCTCCCCCTGAAATATGACGTACTTGCGACAGAAATAGACATCTGTCTCGAGTGCCGAAAAAAAAGCATCATGTTCTGGTAGAAACTTTGACCGGCATACGACGAATGACAGATTTAGTTCGCTCCACACACTGTGTTGGCGTCGATAAAGTTTCTTGAAGGCTTCATACGAGTCCTTGAAGGCTCTCTCGGGTGTCCCTGCAACAATCGTAAATCCAACAACGTCACTCGGGCTCTCCAGTACGATGAGAGGGAGCCCTTCTTCGGTCGCCATATAAACGTTGCAGTTGGCGTCTCTCGCGAGTGCCGCAACCGCATCGCTTAGCGCCCTATATGAAACGTCGCTGTCCAGGGAGGATGCCATCGAGTGCGCCTTTCAGTTCTTGCTTATCAGTTGCGTTCCGACAAGCGGTGATCAATGTGTTGTAGTCATGGAATGCAAACCCGTCTTCGCCCGGCAACTCATCAAGCTTCCTGAACTCCTCTTGTACGGGTACTAGGTTCTCGTCATCCCTAGAGATGAGTAGCACGGGGTCCAGTGAGCCTGCGTTCACAACGGAATCGAAATGCTGACGGCAGTCCTCGTGCGTAGCCCCACGAATGGAGACGATTCGAACAAAGCCAGAATCTGTTTCGATGCAGCAATGCAAGGGCGTGTCTGCGCCCAGCGTCACCGGATACGCGATTCCAACAGCACTGAGCGAGTAAAGAACGTGCTTTAAGGCATCCTGTTCCGTCGAATCCCATATGTCTATGTTCTTGAGTCGTGATTTGTTACGAGAAATCACTCCACTGGCTACCGAGCAGCACGCTACGTTCACCAGTTCTCCAGCCACACGATAGTTGTTCGACCTTAGGGACTCAACGACCACCTCTGCTGTTGACCTTGATTCTGCTTCCAGAGGACACCCATTCATGACTGTGGTCGATGGGATGGGTATCTCATCCAGAGAGTCATTCGTCCATTTGATGGCGGCGGGGACAGGGCCATCCGGCAGTCTCATATCTGCCGAGGGTAGTGCGGCGTAGACATACGCCTTCGGTAAGGGGCAAGTTTTATCTGTGACATCAGGAGTGATGAACTTAGGTACGCGTGTCGTAAACACATGGATACATTCCCCCATTTCTCTGAAGACGACATCGTAGCATCGCTGCAATGCTCCTGCCCTCTCTGCGTGGCTTTGCATGCGCACCGTCGGTCGGCAACCGCTGCAGTCGATCTGGGCGTTCGGCGAAAAGATGCATGCCGAAAAGGCTCCAGTTCCGTTTCGTGCTGGAGTTTCAGTAGCCGCTGTGTTTGCGTGGACGATGACGGCATTGTCGCGTTCCACAAAGGGAAATGAGGCCGTATCCGTGAGAAAACGATACGAGCTGTTGAGAAATGACACGTGATTTGGGGCAGGGTTGTGCTGGATCACGAATGCCCAGTGAAGAGGTATTGGATCGCTAAGCTCCACGCTGAGTCCCTGCAGCACTTCGTCGCAGACTGTCGTTCCTGCGATGGAGGCAACCCAGTCGAAGCAAACTAGAGTGACGAATCTACAGGGGTACTCGTTGGATGTATAACGGGCCTCGAATACGTAGACCGTCTCGCCACAGAACATGTCGCTGCAACCCACGTTCCGCTCTGGCCATGCTGGTCTGATCTTGGGCTGGACCCATTTCTTAACAGTGCCGTCACTTTCTTTGACCCAGATGATACAACAGTTGACCCATTCGTCATCCGGAATCAATTCTGGGGCATTTTGTGTGGACGTCTGGAGAGACAGCCCTTCGCATAGGGCAGCATACTTGGTCTTAGTTAGTCCATCCACGCCGCCGATCACAACGGATTCAGCAGGCCATTCATCTGCCCCAACGGCATTGTCGATAGTGGTTGCTCCCTCAATACCTGGAACGGCATATTCAGGGAACAGTGTAAAGTTGCAGCCCTGGTTGGCGAAAGACTGCCTCGCAACCTCCAGTGTCCTGCGTATGGCTTCTAGCTGGCGGTCTTTGGCTGCACTGTCCCATTGAAATGGCTCATATGGGGTATCGGGGAACACCACGTATGGCTGCATCGTTGTGAACCGGACCTCGCCAGCAGGCACGCGTACGTCCACAGGAATTCTTTCAACTGTAACCATGGGCGTCCTCAAGTCCTCTGTTGTTTGAGCTCTCCAGCCGAGACTCATGCTGCTGGGCGCGTGTCGCCTTGTTTGAGGGGCAACAGGTGTGGCACATCTTCACATTGCACATTCTCGCAGAGCGTCCGGTGGGTCACAGCCGAGCCCCAATCTGTAAATCTGCCGTTATGAATGAACCGCATAAATCCCAATTCCTCAATCAGATCCTGAACTAGCCCGAGTTTCGCAGGCATGTTGTAAAATCGGCCAAAAAGTGCCCAAAAGG
>CAZNWT010000035.1:1051-37933 GCA_964576795.1 uncultured Victivallales bacterium | reverse complement strand
GATGCACTAACATAGCTCCACAGTTGAGGTAAAAAGGTCATAATGAGAATTGCTGCGGGATGGTAGACGCGAGTGGGCAATATACGGTAATGTATGTTTCTGGATGAAAAGCGAGAATTATGGGGCGTTGGGACTTCGGTAAACTGTTTGTGATCAATAAACTTGACTGTTTTATCGTATTGCCCGAAGAGTCTGTCCCTAAGCGACCCCGCTATTTTGTATCGCTGGGTCTCCCCTTGCTATGTGTAAACTGATTAAAGGAAACGCCTTGGTACGTGATCCGTATGCAAGGTGTTATGGGAGGAGGCGGACAGCGAGGTCCGTCCCTATCTCGATTCAGAGAAGGAACGAAAATTATGTTTGAATTGAAACCTGATTTTGAAGACGTGCTCAATCGCTATGAAGCTTGGTGGGATTGCGATATCGTCGATCGACCGCTTGTCTCGATGTCCTTCTCTCTGCCGCCATCTGAACTCAAGGATGTTCCTCAGAAGGAACACACAACCGTTCGCGAGCGATGGATGGACACTGATCACATGGTTGTACAGGCTGAAGCACGCCTACGAAACGCCGTGCATTTTGCAGACAGCCTTCCGATTGCGTGGCCGAATCTTGGGCCAGAAGTCTTCTCCGCCTTCTACGGCTGTGAGATGGAGTATGGCGAAAGTACCGCATGGAGCAAACCGGTGCTTGCCGACTGGTCGGATCAAAGCATAGCAAAACTGCAACTGGATAGAAACTCGTTCTATTTCCGAAAGCTGATCGAAATGACTGAGGCCCTGCTTGACGCGGGAACAGATACATTTATCGTCGGATATACTGATTTGCATGGCGGAGGGGATGGGATTGCTGCATTTCGGGATCCACAGGAATTGCTCATGGATACGATTGAGCATCCAGATGCGATCAAACGTCTCTGCGACAGGATAACAACGGAGTTTCTAGAAGTGTACGACGAGTTTTACAGCATGCTGTCTGCCGCGGGTATGCCAAGCACCACATGGTTGGCGGCAACGTGCAAAGGGAAATATCATGTCCCATCCAATGATTTCTCCTGCATGATTTCGGATGACGCGTTTGAAGACTTGTTCATCCCTGGGATCATCCGTGAATGCCAACACATGGATCGATGCATCTATCATATTGATGGCCCGCAGGCCCTGCGCTATTTAGACCGACTTCTTGAAATCCCTGAGATTCATGCAATCCAATGGGTTCCAGGCGCGGGTCAAGATTACTGGGCGGATCATATTGAGGTATACCAACGCATCCAAAACAAGGGAAAGGCATTCCAGATCCTGTCCTTGCCCGCAAAGGATCTTGATCTTCTGTTCAGTGTCTTAAAACCTGAAGGCGTATGGATTAGTTCTGTTTCAGGGATCTCGAACGAGCAGGAAGCGAATGCAGCACTTCACAAGATAGCCAAGTGGACAAAGAAACAATGATTTCCCAAAAAGTCTTTGCGCGGTGACGGCTTACAGCCGCGCGTGAGCGGAGACATTCGGTAAAAGGAAATCCAAACGGACCTACACGAAGGCGGAACCCCTGTGGAGCTGTTTGATGTTGAGGTGGATATCGAAGAGATGAATAACAAACTTGATTACGAATCTGAGGTTGTTGCATTGCTGCGCGAAGAATTGATGCGCTGGCTCGCTGAGCCACGCCAACCGTTCGAACGAGCTGAATGATTTACATCTTCTCCCCGGATTCTTGTCTCGATCCCGTTCGGGTGCCTGTCAGAATTTGCCAGAACGCAGCTCACAGAACGCACAAAGGGGTTGGTGCCAATGGTCTGTTTCACCCCCAGAAACATTCGTGGGTGTCGCTGTCGATCATGTGAAGTACCTTATCAAAGTCTTTGGTGAGGGGCAGATCGGGATAGTGAAGCCGCTTGTTGTTGCGGTCAGCCCAGTAGAGTGTCCGTTCTGCTGTTGTTGCGTCCATCTGGAACTGCGCGATCGTTAGTTTTGTCCATTCTCTTGTATGAAAGGGAAAAAGGCGCTCCTCGAACACTGTGACCGAGTTTCCTCTGAACGAAAATCCCATCTTCATCTCATCCTGAAACTGGGGCGGTACCGCTTTCTTGCAGTACGCCGTGAGCCTGGATTCAACCATAGTCTTTGTAAATTCGGGTAATGCCATCTGCTTTCTCCTTCTATCGCTAAACACCGACGTACTATTATCCTGCCCGAGCAAAAGCTCTGCTGAAATGGAAAACTCGGAAATCTGAAAGTTAAAGTGAGCGTAGGGATGCCCCCTGTTTAAAAAAGTTTCAGTTTTTTTCGGAATTTCTGTGTCTCGTTTCTTCTACAGAGTGGTGGGCGTGATATGCCTGCCGTAAACCTTAAGAAGGAGAAGCATCATGACGACGCAATCACAACCAAACCCCGAAACGAAAATGTACAATGAGCGCCTGACGTTTTACCACGCTAATGGGAAGGGGACAGGAGCAGCCGTGCAGATTGAACCGAGGATCAACCAACTGCCGGGTGATCGCTATAATTGCTTCTTCATGGATATTGCCAGACAAAAGACCATTGCCAGCCGCGGTGGGGGGCAGGGAGGAACCACGCACGCAACATTCGACTGGGAGAAGAAAATTACCGTTAAACTCGATTTTGCGGACATCAGTGAGCTGCTGACGGTATTGGATGGCGTGCGCGACCATGTTGGCGGGGAACGCGAGGCGCTCTATCACCAGAGCGGAGAGACCAATACGATGATTCGTTTCAGTCGGCACACTTCGGGTGGCATCGCGCTTTCCCTGTCCCGTAAAAGCGCCGGCGACAGTGAACCAAACCGTATTGGCACCGTTTTGAGTCAGGCGGAAGCGATTGGCTTGCGTTACATTTTCCAAGTGGGGCTGTTTTTTGTCACGTTTCCGGCAATTGCGAGAGGGGGACGGGAGTAAATTTAAAATTTAAAAATCTAAAATCTGAAATTGGGAGATTGTGACCCCCTCGGGGGATGAGCACGCTGTCAATGCCTGGCCCTGGCAATGCACAAGGAGGGGAATTAATTAGCAGCAAGCATTTCATGAGAGATCCCCTCCTGGCTTATGCCGTATGGCATTGAAAGGATATGAACACGAACCATCCAAAAGTGGATGTTGTCATTCCGAGCTTGTCGAGGAATCTCAAGCATTACTGGGGCCTGAGATCCCTCGACAAGCTCGGGATGACAGATCATGCGTGTTTCGTAGTATGCATAACTGCCGAATGTAGGGTTACCGCTGATCCTCGCTGAATACGATCGCTTCAAACACCTCGAACTGGCAGCCTTCGCGCCAGTCGTTGGGTGCTAGTCCGGCTTTCGTAGCGAGGTGGGTCAGCGTTTCCTCGATCTCCCAGCCCTGTTCGGGCGCAACTTGCGGTAGGAATACGGCACTGCGACCGTTTTTTGAGAGTGTCATGCCGTGCTTTCCAATCACAATGTCCCTCCATGAGTCAACGGGGTGGGGCGGGCTGAGCGCGGATATCTCAATGTGAAGCCCGGCCACTTCATCTTTTTTGACCGGGTGGAAACGAGGGTCATTAACAGCCGAATCGACCGCCCGATCCATGACGGCTTTGTAGAGGTTGCGACTTGGAAAGATCTCCCCGATGCATCCGCGCAGCTGACCGTTTTGGTGCAGTGTGACGAAGGTGCCCATGACCGTTTTCATGCCGGGTGTGATTTCAACCCCGATGTCAGAGGGTTTCGGGTTTTTGCTGTGGTCCATATAGGATTCGATGGTGCCACGTGCGAGCTTGAGTAGATTGGCCTTGTCGGTATCAGACAGCAGTTCCTCGGCAGTAGCGGAATCCAAGGCCTCCTTCTGCCACGAGCCGGTGAAAGCGGCGGAGATATAGCTAACACAGTGGGACCAGTTGCCTGTTAGGTTGCCGGAGGTGTCGTAGTTGAGTAAATGTACCTGTGCGTTGTCTGGTAGCATGGCGAGCAGAATGCCGATGGGGCCACGCCCGCAGATGGTCGCGCCGGTGGAGTCGACATAATCCATGAAGCCCGGTAGGTCTTTCTGTTCGATTGTTTTGAACGCGCCCAGATCCAGCGTCCTCAGGTTTTCCTGAATGTTGTCTTTGAACGGCACGTAGCCAAAGTTCTGCCCGTAGTGCGTGAAGTCGGAACTGACCACAATGAGCGTATCGGAGTCGATGTGTTGTAGCAGCACATCGGCTATGTTTTGGGTGGAGCGTGCGTCTAACTGCCCGACGACGATGGGAACGAGTTTGAAATCGCCCAGTACGCGTTGCAGAAGTGGTATTTCAATTTGTACGCTGTGCTCGTCGGCATGCACCTGCATGCGCGACTGGAATTCGGGATGTTTCCAAAGCTTGGAAATAAACTCACGGTCGAGCTCTTGCGACCCGAGCGGGGTTTTCAGATGGGTAACATCGGGAATGCTTACGACGCTCGACATGGCGACCTGGTGGGAGGGTCCCAGCACCACCACGCGCTTGAACGACCGGTCCTTGAGCGGTTCGACACCGTATGCCGCCACCTGCCCGGAAAACCGGTACCCCGCGTGCGGCAGCAACACCGCCATCACATTTTCGAGCCGGTCCTGCTTTACGTTCGCAAGATAGCCATCCAACTCCGCCCTGAGCTTTTTCGCATCCGCGCTGTACCACGTTCCTGCCAGCTTTGACTGTAAAACTTTTTTTCCCGTGTTCATTTCTTCCCCCCTGCAGGCCGCTAACGAAAGCGTCAGCGCAGTTAAACATATGCAGTAGATTCCCGTTCGTTTCCGTTCTATCAAGTTTCTCATTCGCTCCGCTCTAAAAGCACATCAACGTGGTGAATCTGCTGCCCAGAATTACCCCTGCAATGATCAAAAGCATGATGGAGAATGAGAATCAAAACGGCAATCAACAGGATCACCGATACAATCAGGAAGCCTCCCGCACCACACATTACAATCCCCTGCATTAGATACACTGAGATCTTATCACTCCCAGTACACGGTGCAAGCGTTTCGGTGTCATTCATTCTGACGTGACGCGCAATGTGCGGACAGTTGGTTTTTAATGAAAAAGATCTATAGACGGTTTCTACTCTCTGCGTGAAAATCCATCGTCTGACTATATGGACATTATGAACAACGCCTGCACCGTCATCAGGGAGATTTGCGCGAACGCGAGCATTTGTTACATGCCTACGGTCTGGACGACGTTGACGAAATAGGAGGACCACGGGCCAGCGCCCATGTCCTTAGCCATATGACTGAGCGTTGGCAACAAGCGGGACTCTGGGAAGCGTACCAGGATAACTATAGGGAACGATTTGCGATAAAACCGCATAGGGTCCGTCCATCAACATTGCCTCTCGAAGAATGCGCAGACGTGTACGTGGGGTAGCATGCAAAGCAGTATCTGAAGAACTACGATCGTTTTGAGCCTTGGTTGTGTTGGGTCAGCTTTGGTGGTCCGCACGAACCGTGGGACGCACCTGACCCGTACGCCAGCATGTACAACCCGCCTGACATGCCGAAGCCGATTGCTTCAACACACGGAATTCAGTGCCGTCCTGAAGCAACATGGACTGAGTGTGCAGCCGCGCCGGAGATGACCCCCGACGAGACCGCCTCGATGCGTGCGAACTATGCCGGGAACGTTTCTCTCATTGATGACCAAATTGGTGAGATTCTGAAGACGATCGAGGCGAAGGGTGAATTGGCTGAAGGAGAATTGAGTCACCAACAGTTTGCCAAATCATTGTGTCCTGTGTTCGAATATCGTGCGGCCGAGCCGAGAGATTACGTAATCTCTGAAATTCATGGCGAAGTCATGTATATGGATCACAAGTGGAAACTTATGCTGGACGCCGATGGTCGACCCTGCCTTCTGTTTGATCTAAAGAATGATCCGGATGAACAAAATAATTTGGTTGATGATGCTTCAACGGCGAAGACGGTAGTTGAATTGTGCATCTGGATACAGGAACATCTTATCAGGACGCAAGTACAACTCTGATACATGAAACGGATGATCACATAACAATTCCATTCAGGTGACGCCAAATGGCGCGCCTTAGTGCAGACGTTAGGGATATGCAATGAACAACAGAAATGATGAGACCCCAGGCTTGCCTCAGCATGACGCAGATATTCTGCGTAGACTTGCAGAGCGAAAAGTTGCTATTGCGCAAGATCCGGCGAATAAGGAAAGGCGCAAGGCATGGTATGCCCTGGACTCAGGCGAATGTGACCGCGTCATGGTACTCGCGGAGCACGGAGGCATCCAAGACGAACGGAAACCGTTCTCTGCCGACAGATTGAAATGTGTCGACGAGTGGGCACGTGCCGTGGAGTCGGCACTTCGAAGCGAAATCTTTCTTTTCGAGGAACTCAAAGACGATCATGTCCTTGAGCCTGTTATGAATCTACAATGGCGGGTAACGGCGAGTGATTACGGAGTGGATGTTGTAACGCATCAAGGTGGTGACGATACTCATATGGGGTCACGATCATGGGATGCACCCATTAAGGATCTGGATTCAGATTTCGATACGTTGTGCCCTCGCACCTTTGCAGTGGACCGTGATGCAACCTTGGCTGAAAAACAACGCCTGGAAGATGTTTTCGGTGGTATCCTGCCAGTGCGCATCCGAGGCTCTCATTACTGGACGATGGGGCTCACAATCAGCGCGATTGATCTGATTGGATTGGAAGGACTGATGCTTTCCATGTACGACAATCCGGAGGGATTGCACCGGTTGATGTCATTTCTTCGGGATGACCATCTCGCCTTCTCCAAATGGCTTGAAGAAAATGGTCTCTATTCACTCAACAACGAAAATGACTACATCGGCTCTGGGTCGATGGGTTACACCGCAGAGCTTCCCCAAGGCGGAACGCAGTCGGACGCGAATGTCAGGGAACGGGATCTCTGGGTGCTTCTTGAATCGCAAGAGACCGTTGGCGTCGGACCAGAGCTGTTCGAAGAATTCGTGTTCCCCTACCAGTTGAGTATAGCCGAGCATTTTGGGAAGACATACTATGGTTGCTGTGAACCCGTTAACAACCGTTGGCACGTGATTGAACGTCTTCCAAACCTAGCGCGGGTCTCGGTGTCACCGTGGGCGGATCAGGCTATCATGGCAGAAGCGCTTGGCCGTGATACTGTCTTCTCCCGAAAACCGAATCCAACGATGATCAGCACCGGAGTGTTGGACGAAACGGCCATTCGCGCTGATCTTCGCCAGACGCTTGAGGTGGCGCAGGAAAACCGTCTGGAGATTATCATGAAGGACGTGCACACGTTGAACAACGAGCCAGAACGGCTCTCGCGGTGGGTTCAGATTGCACGAGATGAGATAGCGCGATGTGGTTGAAGAGAATCCCTAACAACTCGACATCATGATTCCTTCTGCCTCTTCAAAACCCAAGAGATCCCCTTTAATTCTCTTAATGCCCCTTGCGGACGAGATCTGGTAGGCGAGTTGGCGGACGCCTGCGACCGGCAAGGCCTGGGCTTGTGTCTCTACTATTCGCATGGACGCGACTGGCGGCATCCCCATGCACCAAACAACGACGAATGGGGCGGTTCGGCAAGGCCCGACTTCGATACACCCGAACCGTCATACGCCTATGGTGCAAATCATAATCTACAGCAGTACCTCGATTTCATGAAACGTCAGACTTTCGAATTGCTGACTCAGTATGGACCCATTGCCTCCATCTGGCTCGATGGTATTGCTGTTCCCCTCAATGGTGATACTGACGCCTTTCACTGCCAGTACCTCTACGATTATATCCATAGTCTTCAGCCGCAGGTTCTTGTTTCATACAAACAGGGAATCACGGGAACAGAAGACTATTTTGCACCCGAACACGGCGTGCCCGACAATAGTCAGGACGCCAAGATACCTGACAATGCCATTGATTGGTTCGAAAACAAGTTCAGTGAAAACCCCGCGTTCATGCAGAAGCTGCTCTCAGCCAACTCCGTCTATCCTATGGCAGATAAACATCCGGCCCGACTCTGACGGGCGATGGCAAGCTACTTTGCCCTGATCTCAGTGATCGATTCAGAGATTGGGCTGGTTCTGGATCAACTCGAGGAATCCGGCGAACTCGATAATACTGTCGTTTTTTACACAGCTGACCACGGCGACTTTGCTGGCGAACATGGACTCATGCTCAAGAACCTTGGTATCTATGACTCTATTCAACGCATCCCGTTTATTCTAAGTTGGCCCGGAGGACCACAAGGGATCACGTGCGATAAGATAGTGGAATCTGTTGACTGGTATACAACGCTTTGCTCACTCTGCGGAATTAATCAGCCCGAGGGTAGAGACGGAACAGATTTGGTGTCGGTCGTGGCCGGGGACAACGACGGTCGTGATGCGGCGTTCTGCGAATGGGAGTGGCCAAATCCAGGCGGGCGTATATCTTCGATCCGAAATGACAAGTATCGCCTTGTTTTCTATGAGGCTCTCCCAGATGGTGAGCTCTACGATCAGGTCAACGATCCTGGTGAACTCCACAACATATGGAACGCGCCGGAACACACGGCCAACCGTGACGAACTGCTATTACGACTCCATGCTTTTTCGCACGATTATGAGGCCGTGACGAATATGCAGCGGGATGTGCATATTGGAGAACAATGTCGTGACACTCCGAAATGTCTACTTCAGAAACAGGCCATCAAGTGGACCGAGGTCCTTGGAAGGCACCCCGACTGGAAAACAACTGTACTGTCCCCTCTCTTGATAAATCTCAGAAAAGAGATACCCTTAACAAAAAAATAACGGTGCCATTGTTGCAGGTCGTCCTGGACGTTCGGTATCAGCGAGAAAGTGAGCCCTATGCAAAATGATAAACCAACCTTGTCTTATCAGCGCGACTTGGACGTCCGGCATCAGTCTGACGTGCTAGTAGTCGGCGGAGGTCCTGCC
Source organism: uncultured Victivallales bacterium (assembly GCA_964576795.1). Taxonomy (GTDB): domain Bacteria; phylum Verrucomicrobiota; class Kiritimatiellia; order UBA8416; family UBA8416; genus JABGOW01. Next base: position 29,029 of record CAZNWT010000035.1, on the reverse strand, counting down.
GGCATTGCCGCAGCACTGGCGGCCGCTAGGCAGGGCGTGTCAGTCCGACTTATTGAATCTCACAGTTGCCTTGGTGGTATGGGTACAGCAGGAATGGTTCCCGCGTTCATGCAGTTCACCGATGGCGTGAACTTTCTCGCAGGCGGCGTTGGGCAAGAGGTTCTTGATGCCCTTCGAGAGGCGGACGGTAGCGTGCCGCCAGACGGCATGGGCATTCGCGCGGAAGTTCTCAAACGTGTCTATGATGAGTTGCTCACAGCTGCTGGGATCCCCTTCACTTTTCACACACAGCTTGTGGATGTCAGCCTCGAGAAGGGGCAAGTGCGCGAGGCCATCTGTGCCGGAAAGTCCGACTTGTTCGCCATCAAAGCAAAGGTGTTCGTGGATTGCACCGGTGACGGCGACGTGGCGGCCCTCGCCGGAGCACCTTACGACAAAGGCGATGCAGAAGGGAATATGATGCCCGCCACCCTCTGCAGTCTGTGGGCCGGCATCAACTGGCAGAAGGTCTGGAAATCTGGTCTTGGCACAGGAAACAGCCGGATCGAGCAGGCATTCAAGGACGGTGTCTTTTCTCTTGAGGATCGGCACTTGCCGGGAATGTGGCGTGTGGGTGCGTCGCTGGGTGGCGGCAACATTGGCCACACATTCGATCTGGATGGTACAGATGAGGAGTCACTTACCCGCGCCTACATTTGGGGAAGAAAGTCACTGCAAGAGTACGAGCGCTATTACAAAAACTATCTAAAAGGATTTGAGGATATTGAACTTGTCGCCACAGGTTCTCTTCTGGGTGTGCGGGAGACCCGACGCATCACAGGCGACTATGTTCTGAACATTGACGACTTCAAGAGCCTTGCGGTATTTGAGGACGAAATCGGACGGTACTCCTACCCCATCGACATTCACGTTGCGAAACCCGACAAGGAAAGCTACGACAAGTTTTACAAAGAGTTTACGACGATGCGCCTTGGCAAAGGAGAAAGCTATGGCATACCCTATCGCGTTCTTACGCCAAAGGGATTGGGGAACACTCTGGTTGCGGGTCGTTGTGTGAGCACTGACAGGAATATGCAAGCATCTATTCGTGTGATGCCCGGTTGCTACATCACTGGGCAAGCTGCCGGTGTTGCGGCTGCTATGGCCATACAGGCTGAGACGGACACCCGAGATATCAGCATCAAGGATCTGCAATCAAGACTGAAGGCTATGGGCGCTTATTTGCCGAATTCCCAATGATTATAGGGACACCGAACACCATAAGGATTAATCCTGACTCGTAGCGAAAAACCGATGGTGTCGTCTGGTAATGGTGCGCGAGTGACCTCCTTAACGATGTCTTCCGCTGCGCTTCAAAGCCCCCAATTTCATGCTTCCTTATTCAGCTCACCCGCCGGACATAGACATAGTATGCCGAAGAATAGAATCCTGAGGCTGCTGAGGAGAATTGCGCACGGACATGGCGCGGGCCTACAGGCAATTTTATGCGAATGACAGCGCCGTAGTCCTCAGAACTCACTGAGACCCATTGCTCCGAAAACCCGGAGACGAAGAGTCCTGCCGTGTCGATGTCCAGCGCCACGCCGCCAGAGTAGGTTCCCTCAGCACCGGGTTGGATCCCATCTTTGCGGTAAGCAACATCTTCACCTTCAATGCCACTGCGCACGCGGTGTCCCGCCTCGTCAGGCCAGCGGCGCAGGTCGAATTCGTACTCGCCTTCCGTCTCCACCATGACTTCCCACCAACCATGGGCAAGATCGCCCCGGCGTACCTGCGACTGATCCCACACTCCGAGATGATCCTGTTCATTACGCATATCGTGGGTCCGCAACACCGTTGTAGCCTGAGCCTCGGAACCAATCGAGAACGGGATCTCATCGTCGTCTTGCACCGAGCACAGCTCCCACCATTCCTCGTAGGCCTTCTGGAGGTTGGAGACGAGCTCGGCATGCTGCGCCGACACATCATTTGTCTGCCCGGGATCATCGGCAATATTGTAGAGTTCGGTCTTGTTTACCAGGCGCCAAGAGTCCTTCATCACACAGCTGTGACGCCATTTGAGCGGATGAGCCACACGCTGCGTATCGGTAGTGATGACGCGCTCCGCCCAATGATCGTCCGCCTCTCCCTCCAACAGCGGTCGCAGGCTCTCCCCGTGGAAGGCACGCCCGGCAGGAATATCGACTCCGCAGAGGTCGAGCAGGGTTGGCATGAAGTCGACATAGCTGGTGAGCGCCTCGACACTCCGTCCGGTTGAAAACGCTCCGTCTGGCCAGCGCACAAGGAACGGCACCCGGTGGCCGCCGTCGTAGGGACTGCCCTTGATGCCTCGCATGCCCGCTTTATACATTGCGGATTCTGGGGTCTCGGCGACGCCGGTCATGCCGTTGTCGCTCATGAAGATTAGGATCGTGTTGTCTTCGAGATCGAGTTCGCGAAGTTTGTCGCGAAGCTTACCGAAGTTCTCGTCAATATTCGTGATCATGCCAAGAAAACGGGCGTAGTTCTCATATTCTGTATCCTCGGTGTAGAGGTCTCGGTATTTAGGTTCCACGTTCCACGGCCCGTGCGGGGCATTGGTGGAAATGTAGGCAAAGAAGGGCACATCCTTGTTGGCTTCGATGAAGTCCAACCCCTCGCGGAAAAAGACGTCCGTGCAGTAGCCTTCATAGGCACAGGGTTCACCATCGACCTTGTAGGTGTCATCAAAGTAGTCGTTGCCCCAGTGGTCTGGCTGCTGACTGATGCCTCCTCCTCCATGACATACCACGCGCTGGAAGCCGCGGTCCTGCGGACGGTAGGGATAGTCATCGCCAAGGTGCCATTTTCCAAACAAGCCTGTGCGATAGCCCGCGTCAGAAAGGGCAGAGGCAAGCGACCACTCGTCGCTGCGCAGTAGCGAACGCCCGCCGATTGTGTGCCACACGCCAGTGGAGTTGCAGTAATGCCCCGTCATGAGACCCGCTCGCGTTGGCGCACAGGTGGTGCCGGTATGGAACTGTTCGAAACGGACAGCTTCACCATGGAACGCATCCAAATTTGGCGTCTGGATAAAGGGATGCCCGTGACACCCCATCGGGGGATAGCCCTGATCATCAGTTATCACAAAAACAATATTTGGTGATTTAGTGCTCATATTTACTTCTCCGAGTAATATCAGAAGAATGGACTTAATGATACCGTTTCCTGTTGTTGCCAGCGGTTCCAAATAATTCGCTACATTGAGCTGCGGGTGTGGCCGTGCTGGAATCGCCGAGGGTCCGCGCCTGAATCCGGCCAATTCCAGATATTCTGCCAGTCGCTGTTGTAACTGCTCCAGATTTCCTTGCCATCGACTATCTCTACGCTCTTCCCAAATACCAGAATCCCCCAAGGCCGATGCCTATCTCCCATTTCGCGTGGGGCATAGATCGATGCATAACCACTCAAATCATTATTTCTTATCTCCTCTCTGAACAGTATGTAGGAAAATGCGAGCGAAATAACGGATGTATCAGACAAGCACGAAACACAAGCCCCTCGCACAGAATGGCTATTCTGTGTGCTCCGCGGGCGGCTTCGGTTGGGCATGGCGCGACTACCAGCCGCCTGTATTGACTAATGACACATACATAAATCATCAAAAAAGAAAGATTCGGGTTGACGGGAGGGTTTAAATAGGCATACTTCTAGTATTGATAATCAATACTATAGGTATGTGTTATTCATAAATCACTAGATAGAGCCGCGCTCGACCTCGTCATGGAGTCCTTGGCAATTCGACTACAGGAGAACATTTCCCAACCAGTCGAGATCGTCGTGTGTGGCGGCTCCGCCCTGATCCTTACTGGCATGGTGCCACGCACAACAAAGGACGTGGACGTGGTTGCGCTGATCAAGGCAGGTCATTTGGCGTCACCAGCACCACTGCCGGACGAGTTGCTGCGAGCCGCCCATGAGGTGGCTGAGGACTTGGCGCTCGACAGAAACTGGCTCAACAACGGCCCGAGCAGCGGGGAAGGCGGCCTCTTTCAAATGGGCCTCCCCAGTGGTTTTGCCGAACGACTCACATCGGTCACATACGGTGAGCGACTGAAGGTCCACTTCATCGCCCCACTCGATCAGATCCATTTCAAGCTATACGCATCGGCCGATCGTGGGGGATACCACATTGAGGATCTCCGTGCTCTCACCCCGACATCGGACGAACTGGAAACCGCAGCTCGGTGGTGCATGACGCACGATGTGTCCGAGGGCTTCAGGATGGTCCTAAGGCAACTCCTGAAGGAGATGGCGCATGAAGACGTCGCTGACAGAATATAGGAAAGCCTTCCGCGACCAAGTGCTCGACTTACTATGGCGACAGTGGACTGCGCTGGGTGTCGCTGGTTACGGGCAGCAATGGCAAGGGGCACCGATCGACCCAGAGGCATTGCTGCTGCTGACGTGCACCGTGGGACGTTATGACGCTCGCCTGTTCGACGGAATGGTCGAGTGGCTAGGCATCGACGGTCAGTACATTAACGTGCAGCGCCTCAAAAGGATCACCGCGACAGAGAAGTTCGCAGGCGAACAGGTTGTCCGTGCGGTTGCCGCGACGGCCAGCGACTCCGTATCAGCCGCAAAGTGGGCCACAACAAAAGCTGTACAGGGCGGCAACAAGCCGGGACCGCTGTTTTTCCTGAAAGACGGTAGGCCGATGCTGACTGTCAAAGAGCATGACCCCATCTTCAAAGAGCATGGACTCATGAGGGACAAGTATGAAGCGCGGGGAATCGTGCAGGCGTTTCGGCCAGAACCCGTGGCTAACCTCCTGCTGCGTCTCCGGGCCTTCCTGGGTGTAAACGCACGCTGTGAGATCATTGCATATCTTCTGCTCAACGCGCAGGGGTCCCCGAGTTCCCTCGCCCGCGATACCTACTACTTCCCGTTGACCATATCAAAGGCCATGGGCGAGATGCGGGATTCCGGCTACTTGACATCACGAGTCAATGGTCGACGGCGAGACCACCGCCTGGTTCCCGGGGCGTGGCGAGAACTGTTGCTGAGCACAAGCCGCGCGCAGTGGGTCGTGTGGCCACGTCTGTTCCGAGCCATCGAGGCAACTTGGATGTTCCTCTGGGATGACGCCCTACCGCAAAAGGAGCCGTTGGCTCAAGCGTCGTCTTTGAGGCGAGTACTGCTCACGTCCGTCGTCGACAGAGCCGAGACGTGTGGCTTGGACTTCTCCTTCGGGGACCTCTCAGCGCACCCCGCCGAGAAACTCCTCCCGTTTGCCGTGGAACGCCTCTCGGCCTTCCTTGATCTCGTTGAACACGCGGGACTTGGATAGCACATCACTCCGGGCCTGCCGCACAGAACAGGCATTGTGCCGGTGAACGGAGGTGGACGGGCAGGGACGTGGCGGGGTGTAGCGCAGCCTGGTAGCGCGACAGTCTCCACAACGGGAATGCTTCCCAGCCCAATTCAGTTATGCAGAGAAGTGCCATTCAGTTATGCAGACGATACTGTTGTGCCCCCATAGGGGCTTTTGGCACACCTGACTGGGCAGATGGCATATGTACTGCATAAACAAGCAAGGCATAACGGGTTACGGAGGTGCAATAAGCCGGAAGGGGAAGGGTGGTCGGGGTGGTGGGATTCGAACCCACGACTTACAGCTCCCAAAGCTGTCGCGCTGCCAGGCTGCGCTACACCCCGATATCAAAGAAGGGGGTGGAGAGTAGCGTTACTGTTCGTCATTCTCAAGCCCAAAAGCGTTCTTAATTCGAAGCCAAAATAGGGACAGACAATATATACGTAAGTCATTGTGCTGTATGGGGCGAGTTGTTCTGGAACGCTTCTTGGATCCCGATCCAGGGCCTAAGAAAGCAATTATGTTTAGGGTCTTGTGTGCGTCTTCCCGTTCTGTCACGTTGGAAAAGCGTGGGCTCGAAGGACCGGGCTGGAGTTGTGTTTGAGTGAAATGGAGTCTACAGCATGGTTTTTGACAATCTAATTTTGTTTGCTCTCAGCACCAGGCACGTGAGGTGTGTTAGGTTATGAAGGTACTTTTGCTCACTCCGCCGTTGCTCCAGCCGAACACACCCTATGCGGCGACGCCGTTGTTGACGGCATGGCTTCGTTCGCAGGGCCACGATGCCGTGCAAGCCGATCTCTCGATTGAGCTTCTGTTAAAATTCTTCTCGAAAGAGGGATTGCGTGCGCTTTTTCAAGCCTTGAAACCAGTCGAGGAGGCCGCCGGTTTTCTGGAACAAGCGGATGAATATCTCGAAACGATCGAGCCCGTCATTGCGTTTCTGCAGGGAAAGACAGAGTTTCTGGATTGCGATCTCCCCGAGGGGCCTTATTTGGCGAGAGGGTTAGATCAGGAGGAGGTGTTGGGCTGGGGGTTTCGCGAGGTCAGTCCAGACGATCAGGATCGCTATCTTGCCAGCCTTTATCTCGACGATGTAGCCGAAGCATTTAAGTTGGCGGATCCGCATTTCGGTTTTTCCCGTTATGCGGAGCAAATTTCAGCGTCTGTTCTCAGCTTCGGGGCGCTTCGGGATGAAGTCGTGACGGCCTCGTTGTTTTCAAATGAACTGATTGGGCTGACCGATCAGGTGATGAATAGACATCAACCGGAGATGGTGGCGCTGACGATTCCCTTTCCCGGGTGCCTCGTCGGTGCGCTGACGATTGCCAAGCGGATTAAACAAACCTGTCCGAAGACGATCATCGTCCTTGGTGGCGGTTATGTGAATACTGAGCTGCGTGAGCTGACGGATCCAGAGATCTTTGATTTTGTTGATTATATTTGCTTGGACAGCGGGATGACCCCTTTGTTGCGGATTGCGAATCATGCCCCCCCCGTCCGTACGTTTGTGCGCGAAGAGGGTAACGTTCGTTTTTGTGAGGATGACACCCGACTGGTGTTGCATAACGATTTGCCGGCATCAGTTTTTGACGGGTTGCCGCTCGAGGACTATTTTGGGATGTTCGAAGTCTTGAATCCTGTTACACGTCTCTGGTCCGACGGACGGTGGAATAAACTGGTGCTCGCGCACGGTTGTTGTTGGGGTCGCTGTGCGTTTTGCGATACCTCGGTCGATTACATTTGCCGCTATGATCCGGCTACGCCCGCCACCATCTGCGACTGGATGGAGTCGATGATGGCCGACAGCGATTTTAATGGTTTTCATTTTGTCGATGAGGCGATGCCGCCTGATCTGATCGACGGATTATGCGATGAGATTGTGAAGCGCGATTTGGATGTGGAGTGGTGGGGGAATATTCGTTTTGAAAAACGACTCTCCAAAGCATTAATTCAGAAAATGGCCACGGCGGGATGTCTTGCGGTTACGGGGGGACTGGAAACCTGCTGTGAACGAACGCTTCAGCTGATGCGAAAAGGCATTACGGTAGAGGGGGCGGAGAAGGTTCTGTGGGATTTTGCCGAGGCTGGCATTATGACGCACGCGTATTTGATGTATGGGTTCCCGACCCAGACTTTGGACGAAACGTTTCAGGGGTTAGAGATCGTTCGGCAATTGGTTGAGCGGGGCGTATTGCACTCCGCGTTCTGGCATCGTTTTGCACTGACAGCCCATAGTGAGATTGCACGTGCACCGGAGCAGTTTTCTATCCGATTACTACCTGAGGAGCGTACGGGGTTTGCCCGGAACGAAATTCCGTTTGATGGCGGGTTTGATTATGACCTCAACAAAATAGGTGGCGCGTTGCGACGCGCCACCTATAACTATCAACTTGGGCTCGGCCTCGACCTGCCGGTTGAGCATTGGCGGGAAGTCTAGGGACACCCCCTGTACAATCTGGGTGAAGGCATGCTGCCCAATATTGACAGCGAGGCTCCTGCAGGAGTATGGTTTTGATCAATGGGTTGCATTAGAGACAATCGGACGACAGGATGTCCGCCCGGTCGATGCGGTTGCCCGTGAACTCCCTCTGCTTAAATCCTGGTTTGGCCAGTGACTCTGGGTGGGTGGGCTGAGGATTCGATATTGTGGACGTTGACATGACTGATACCAGCCAACAGGAGGAGATCTCGGAAGCGCAGCAGTGTGGCATGCGCTATGCTGTCCGATCTGCTTGCTGGGGCGCGCTCCCGCAGGTGCTGGTTAAGAATAGTAGTATCATCGTCATTTTCGCAGCGCTGATCGGAGCCAGCGAGATGGTATCGGTGTTCAGCACCGCGCTGCTTGACTTGTCGCTCTGCCTCCTCATGCTTCCTTTTGCGGCCCTTTCAAATCGTATCGGTGTCAAATTTCAGATCATTGTTGCTGTGTTCGTGGGCGTGCTGGCGCTGCTGCTCACGGCTGCCTCGCCTTGGATGGGGGCCGCGGCGGGGGGCGTGATGCTTGGTGGGTTGGTGGTTTTCGCCGTGGCCACGAGCGCCTATACGGCAGCGTGGTTTCCGCTGCTTGAACGAGTTGTGCCGCCGGGCGAGCGGGGGCTGTTCTTTGGACGGATGCGGTTTGCCTGGCAATCAGTGGCGATGGTATTCATTTTTGCATCTGGCTGGTTTGTCGGACACCATGCCACGGTGAGGCGGCTGCAACTGATTATTGTTGTGGCGGCGCTGGTCAGCCTTGGCCGCGCGTTGTATATCGCCCGTATTCACTTGGGGCCCGTCACTCCCTGTTCGATGAACCTGCGCGCCGCCCTTCGCGACGCGTTGCAGAATCGGGCGCTAACCAGTTTTGGCGTCTATCTATTCTTTCTCTACGGTGCCGCCAACGCCACGATTCCTGTGGTCTTTGTCTTTGCGAGCAACCAGCTGCGGTTGGCGGATAGCCTGGTCGTGGCCCTGTCGGCGATCACCATGGTGGGGCTGATCATCGGGTTCGTGGTTGGTGGTCGTTTAGTGCATCGCTACGGCGTAAAAGGCGTCCTGCTCGGGGCGCATGTAGGCTTCGGGCTGCTGAATCTCCTACTACTGGCGGTGCGGGCGGAAGACGGTCTTTCCATCGCGTTTCTGGGGGTCATCCTGATACTCTACGGAATGCTGTTGGCCTGTGCCTCGATTGCGGTTTCCAGCGAACTGTTGGCGCTGGCATCGCCCGCGAACAAGGCGGTTTCCATTGCCTTCGGCTACACGCTTTATGCGGCTGGTCTTGGCGGCTCGCGCGCGCTGGCATCACTCGTTCTTGGCAGCGGTATCCTCGCCGAACACTGGCAGATGGGGTCGATCGTCTTCACGCGTTATCATACTCTTTTTCTGGTTGCTGGCGGCGGGGTGTTTCTGTCGATGGCTCTATTGGTTCTGGTGCCGGCGGTAACCCGACAGGTTGAACGGTTACCCGCAGGCTGATCTGGAACGCTTCAGGAGGCAACACGAAGCGTGTAGATGAAGGAAGAACAGGAACAGGTCTGCTGTGCGAAGGAAGTTGAATTTTCTGCGGGATTTCGGTGTTGATGATGTATAGTCTCTGCCGAGTGGTGTTATGGTAAACAGACCTGATATTGTGGTGTAGGCGGAAGAGGGGAAAACATGAGCGATGTGCTTTCAATGACAAACCGGGAGCGGGCCTTGGCGGTGCTCCACTATCAACCCTATGACCGGCTGCCGCTAGTCCATTTTGGCTACTGGGGTGAAACACTGGCGAAGTGGGCGGGGGAGGGGCACATCAGCGAGGCGCTGTGCAATGCCGTGAGTGACGGCAACCCGGCCGATTACGAGCTCAACGAATTGCTGGGCTGGGATTTCAACTGGCAGTGTATGTTCTATCCCAATCCGGGCCTGGTGCCATCGTTCGAACGCAAGCTGGTGAAGACTTGTGAGGACGGATCTACGCATGTCATGAACGGTGATGGGGTTGTCCTGCTCCAGAAGCCAGGTGCCGGTAGTATTCCGGCAGAGATCAGCCATACACTCACCGACCGTGAGAGTTGGGAGGAGCACTATAAGTTCCGCTACGCCTGGAGCGAAGAGCGGGTGACCAAGGTCGGCGTGCTTACCAATGACACGATGACTCCCTTTGACGAAGGCGGGCGCGAATTTCTTCGCGATGAAAAGCGCGACTATCTCTACGGCCTCCATTGCGGCAGCCTCTTCGGCAACATTCGTAACATCGTCGGCGTCGAAGGCAGCAGCTACATCTACTGTGACGACATGGATCTCTATGAGGAAATCATCCACACCAATGCCGAGGTCTGCTACCAGAATACCAAGTATGCGCTTGAGAGCGGGGCCAAGTTCGATTTCGGGCACTTTTGGGAAGACATTTGCTTCAAGAACGGGCCACTGGTTATCCCGCGTGTCTTCGATGAGCTGGTGGGGCCTCACTACAGACGTATCACCGACCTGCTCAAGCAGTACGGGATCGACATTGTGTCGTTGGACTGCGATGGCATGGTCGATTCCCTTATCCCTACTTGGCTCGACAATGGGGTCAACACAATGTTCCCCATCGAGGTCGGCACCTGGAACGCCAGCATCGCACCATGGCGTGAGACGTACGGCAAGGAGCTTCGTGGTGTGGGCGGCATGAACAAGAATGTCTTCGCTAGGGACAAGGCCGCCGTCGATGCCGAGATTGAGCGCCTGGCAGAACTGATTGCGTTGGGTGGCTATATCCCCTGTCCCGATCACCGGCTTCCCCCTGGGGCCGAATGGGATAACGTTAAGTACTACTGTCAGAAAATGCGAGAGCGGTTCTCAGAATAGGAACGGGCCCAGCCCTTTGCGCGATCAATGGCATTAAGCCACTGCGCTCGCATTTGTGCACGGGAGGATTCATCTGTGGTCGGAAGAAACTCGCGGTCGAGCTGCCAGCGGGAGGTCACGGCATCCAATGTGTTCCAGATGCCCACACCAAGCCCCGCAAGGAATGCGGCCCCAAGTGCCGTGGTTTCAATCTCCTCAGGGCGGTGAACAGGCACGCCCTGAATATTCGCCTGCATCTGCATGAGGAGATCGCTCTGCGCCGCCCCACCATCGACGCGGAAATCGTTCACGCGGCCACCAATATCCTGCTCCATTGCTTCCATAATCTCGGAGACTCGAAACGCAATCCCCTCAAGCGTTGCTCGGGCAATGTGAGCCGCTGTGGTTCCACGCGTAAGTCCCAGAATGGCGCCACGCGCATGCGGATCCCAATGGGGAGCGCCTAATCCTGCGAAGGCTGACACCACCACCACGCCGCCACTATCCTCTACCGACGATGCCAACGCATTGACCGCCGCGGCATCCTCGATGATTCCCAACCCATCACGCAACCACTGGACAGCCGCTCCGCCGACAAACACACAGCCCTCCAGCGCATATTGCATCGGTTGATCTCGCAATCGCCAGGCCACTGTCGTCAAAAGGTTCGCCTGACTCGGGACCGCAACCGGTCCGGTCTGTGCCAGCATGAAACAACCGGTGCCGTACGTTGTCTTCACCATTCCAGGTTCTGTACAGAGCTGACCAAAAAGGGCGGCCTGCTGGTCTCCCGCAATACCCGCAATGGGGATCTCGGCTCCCAACACGGATTTCGAAGTCACACCGACAACGCCGCTGCTATCAACAATGTCGGGAAGCATGGAGGGAGGAATATCAAAGCGAGCAAGCAACTCATCATCCCATTGGCCTCTGTGGATATCAAACAGCATCGTACGGCTTGCATTCGAGACGTCCGTACAATGAAGAGCACCCTCAGTCAGTCGATAGATAATCCAGCTATCTATGGTCCCAAATGCGAGCCTTCCCGCCTGTGCGGCCTCCCGAACCCCGTCCACATGATCCAGAATCCATCGGATCTTACTGGCAGAAAAATAGGGATCCGGCAACAACCCGGTTCGCTCTCGGATCCGTTGCGCTGTCTCGGGAGCTTTAAGGAGATCCGTCTGGTCAGCCGTCCGCCGATCCTGCCAGACGATGGCATTATAAACGGGCTTGCCCGTGTGCCGATCCCAAACCACAACGGTCTCGCGTTGGTTAGCGATCCCGATGGCATCCATATCAGAGGCAGAAAGTTTTGCGCCTGCAATTGCTTCCTGCGCAGCAAGGAGCTGGGACTCCCAAATGGTGTTCGCATCATGCTCCACCCAACCCGGCTGCGGAAAGATTTGCTCAAAGGGGTGCTGTGCAGAGGAGACTGCAGAAGCGTTGGCGTCAAACACAATAGCCCGCGAGCTTGTGGTGCCCTGATCCAAAGCCAAAATGTAACTGCTCATAGGGGGATGATAGTGTTCCGCGATCGACAGATCAACAGATCTCTCGCGTGAGAAATTCCATTACGGCTTCTACGGTAGCATGAACCCCAGCCATGAAGAAAGTGCTTGTGCCTGCTATATCACCCAAATATAATTTTAATTACTATTCATTCTCCCACATTTCTCAGAACATACAGGAGGCACAGATATTGTGAGCCAGATTCGACTGCTTGTGCGACCAAAACCTACAGATGTTATGCGAAGAACGCTCGCCATCCTGGAACGCGAGCTGACGGAGCGCGCCGGGATTGAATGCACCGACGCCCCGACTGCGTCGTTGACGCTGGAGCTGGACCTCCAGGAGGACATCGGGCGAGAGGGATTCTCGATCGTCGACGGCGACGAGGACTCAACTCTCCGCATCATCGGAAACGATGAACGGGGCCTCCTCTACGGCATCGGGAAATTCCTTCGATCCAGTACGTACCAGCCCGCCTTTTCCCCCAGTCAATGGCGGGGAACGTCGGTTCCCGAGAAGCCGGTTCGCGCCATCTATTTCGCCAGCCATTTTCACAATTTTTACCACGATGCACCGATCGAGGAGGTGGAGCGCTATATCGAGGAGCTCGCACTATGGGGCTGTAATACACTCATGGTCTGGTTTGACATGCACCATTACACGGGAATCGATGACCCCGAAGCTATCGCGATGATTCGTCGGCTCCGCCGTTTGCTTTCGGCCGCCAGAGGCGTGGGTATGTCCGGCGGTCTGGTTGGCCTGGCCAACGAGGCCTACTCAACCACCCCCGAAGCGGTGCGTGCAGATTGGACCGCGGGACATGACGGATATCACACCGGTCCCGGCGGTCACTATCATGTCGAGATCTGTCCAAGCAAGCCCGGTGGGCTGGACCTCATTCTCCAAAACAGACGAGAGCTACTGGAAGCATTCAGGGATCTCCCCCTCGACTATTTCTGGATCTGGCCCTATGACCAGGGCGGCTGCACCTGTTCAGAATGCACGCCCTGGGGTGCCAATGGCTTCCTGAAGGTGGCGGAGCCTGAAGCCGCCCTGATTCGAACATTCTTTCCCAAGGCAAAGATTGTGCTGTCGACGTGGTATTTTGACCGCTTCATCGAGGGCGAATGGGCGGCGTTTGCTGCGGCCTGCAAAGCTGCCCCCCTGACATGGAGCGACTATCTCCTGGCCGACGACTGCGGGGGGATGGCGGACTACATTCTCCAGAAGGGCGTTCCCGGCAACTTGCCGCTGGTTACCTTCCCGGAAATCAGTATGTCTGCAAACTGGCCCTGGGGCGGATTCGGCGCTCTGCCGAGACCCATCCACTGGCAGAAATACTGGACCGAGGTGAGCCACCTGATCGAGGGAGTCTTTCCCTACTCAGAAGGCCTTCATGAAGACATGAACAAGGTAGCCCTCCTACAGCTCTGCTGGGACCCGAGTCGTCCAGTAGACGATATTCTGCGTGAGTATGCCGCCTACGAATTTTCTCTCTCCAGTGCCGACGATGTGCTCCAGGCCGCTCACCTGATGGAGTCGATTGCCGTCCAGACCTGTGCCAACAAGGAGGGCTTCCGGCAGGCCGCATCGGGTGAGGCCGTCGAACTCTACACGATGCCCGGGGTAGAGCGTGTGGCCGATGCATGTTTTGAGTTGGTATTGCAGGCCGGTCAAACGATGAGCGAACAGGCCCAGACGCGTTGGCGCTGGCGCATGTTCTGGCTTCGGGCCGCCTTGATGAAGGAACTCCATGACAGTGGGATGAAAGCCACGCCCACGTCGGAGAGTTATTTTTCCGAGCTGACAACCCTCTATCATGCTCAGAATGCAGAGGACGCAGTGTGTCTCCCGAGTATCCATCGCATGATGACGTATGATGCCTCTGACGCAACGGCCGGGCAGACGTAGGAGCCAGGAGGGGGAAGAACAGGGATAGGCAATCTATCCGCAGTTGACATGGCCGTGAAACGATTCGCCCAGAAAGCCGTCGGCGACCGAGCGCTTAAGAAGCTGATGAAGCAAGTGAGGTCGAAGTGTGAAATGTGAGGACGTGACTCTCTTTCTCCTGCGAAATCCTGAAGCGCCCGAAAAACAAGGCTTGTGCAACTACGCTATTTCTGACTAGCTACCCCATGAATGGTTACAAAAAACAGGAGGATGTGATGAGACGGATTTTAGCTACGATGTTGATATTTCTGTGTCTGTGTTCTATAGGCGCATATGCGCACGTTGCGATGATCAACAGAACCGAGAACAACGTAATCCATATCGTGCCGACTCCGGAAGACATTACGATCGACGGGGATTTAGCAGACTGGGATATGTCCGGTGCGATCATTATGTGTATGGATGAATCCAGCAAATCTCTCTACAGTTGCCGTGCAGTCATGATGTATGACAAAGAATATCTCTATGTGGCCTGCCACGTCAAAGACCCTACTCCGATGATCAACAACTACAGCCTCGGCGGCAATGTGGGGTTATCCTGGAATGCAGACGCCATTCAAGTGCGGTTTTATTCGGATCCTGAGAAACGCTCCATGGCTACGACCATGACTGGCGGCGCGCGGAATATCCCCAAGGAAGAACAACACAAGATCTCCCACGTCACTCTCTGGTACTCAACCATCGACAAGAAGGCCGGATTCTTAGTCTGTCATACCCTCAGTTTTCAGGACACAAGGGTCAATCCTGAAGGCGTTGTAGGCGCGTATAAGAAGGATGCGGATGGCAAAGGGTACGTGTTGGAGTACAAAATTCCGTATGGCGTCATTCACGCACCGCGTCCGTACAAGGCTGGCGATGAAATCCAGGCACAGTTTCAAATCCACTGGGGCAAGTCGAGCGGCATGGGTCTGCGCTGCGGTATGACAGACTTGCGCAATCCTGCAGGATACGAGGATCTGGGGTTTCATGGTCCACGCGGATGGGGCTCCGGCGTCTTCGAGGAGAAGGGAAATCTCAAGCTGAAGCAGAAGACAGCCCTGAGCCGTGCCGACGGACACATCCCTGTTCCGTTTGAACTGGAGAAAGACCGTAACGTCAGTTTGGCGGTCTACGACAAAGACGGAAACCTCGTGCGTACCTGCTTGGGTGCCCAACCATACAAAGCCGGAAAGCATACCTATCAGTGGGATGGACTTTCGGATAAAGACAAGCCCATGCCAGTCGGAAAGTACACCTACAAAACGCTGACGCATACAGGCATCACACCGAAATATGTATGCAATGTTGGCGTCACAGGCAATCCGTCCTATCAAACTGAAGACGACACCGGTGGATGGGCTGGCGATTACCGGCAACCCTTCGTGATGAGTACAACCGGAGATTATATCGTCTTGGGTACATCCAACGCAGAAGCCGCACACATGATCATCATCACCGACCTAAACGGTAAGAAGCTGTATCCGGTTGGGTCGATCGGTGGCATTCGTGCTGTTGGCGCATTCGGCGATTACGGGTACGCTGTTTCCCAAAATGGAAAGCTCGGGAAGTTCAGCCTGAAGACCGGGCAGGAAACTCCTTTCAGCGATGGTGCGACAGCCGTCACGATCCGGGAACAGGAAGAGGGAGAAGACAAAAAGAGCTTCAGCGGTGCCATGTGGAACCTCAAGGCCCTGGCATTTCTGGAAGAGACGATCTACATCAGTAGCTTTAACACGGGGCGTCTTTATGCGATGGATCTCAAATCCGGAAAATTAAAACAACAGTGGGATATTGAAAGACCGTGGGGACTGGCGGTCACCCCCAACAAGACTCTTTTCATGATACACGAGAATGAACTGGGCATTTTTGACACGGCCAAAGGTGAATTCCGCCCGCTGGTGAAGGATCTGGACGAACCGCGCATGCTTGCCTGCGATGCAGAGGGCAATCTTTACGTATCCCTGCAGGGAAAGACCATGCAGGTCTGGAAATTCTCGCCCAAGGGCAAAGTGCTCTTCAAGTACGGCAAAGCTGGCGGCAGGCCAATGATCGGTCCGTTTGATCCACAAGGCCTGTTGAAGCCCTACGCGATTGCTGTGGACTCAAATGGAAGACTCTGGATCGCGGAAGAGGACGACATGCCCAAGCGCTATTCTGTCTGGAACAAAGACGGCACATTGCATCAGGAACATTTTGGCAGCATACCCTACTCCACACAATCTGCCATAGACCTGGCCGAACCCCAATTCATCTATATGGAAGGCGTCCAGTACGAAGTGGATTATGAGAAGGGAACGTGGAAGCCCAAGGCAACCGTGCTGCGCACGCGAGAGATCGGCGAACATTCGTTCCCCGGATGCGCCTGGACCAGCGGCGGCAACCACAGTTGCGGCACTTATGCCAACATCCAGGGGCGTAAATTCTTTTTCAATCGCGGTTTAAAACCAACGCTCTATGAAGTGGTCAAGGACGAATACATCCCGCGCATGCTGCTGATCAAAGCTCCCAAGCGTAAAGGATGGGGCGGACCTATTGGAACGCCGGGCAAACTCTGGATCGACTCCAACAACGACGGGAAGGTGCAAGAGGAGGAAATTCGCGATACGAATTATCTGGGGTGCTTTTTTGGTTTTCCGATGGACAGAAAACTCAACTGGTACTCGGTTGCAGGTGTTCCCTGGGCACCACAGGGGGGCTCCAAGTTGAATGTCATGCCCCCGTTCAAGATCACCCGACTGACCTTCAAAGGTTTTAACAAACAGGGGGGATTGGAATACAGCGCCCCCGCAAACCTGGAGGTACTGGTTGAGAAACCTGCAGGCGGTCGGGTGGGTGGACTCTACGTTGACGAAACCGGAGACTGCTATATACTTTTAGGCTCTGGCACTTTAGAGCGTGGCGAGCGTCCCTTAGGTGCAGGCCATCGAATCGTGAAGTACGGGCCAGATGGCAAGCAGCTCTGGCAATACCAGAATGTGGAGTGCGCATTCGCCTGGAACTCGGGTCCTTATACCCCCGGCTACCTGGTTTCGGCCATCGGCTTTAGTGAGCAACACTCCAAAGATCTTCTGGCAGTCACGGGCTATTACGGGCAATACTTCCTGCTCGACAAGGAAACAGGCCTCTTTGTTGACGCATTGGGCGAGGACCAGCGCAGTGCCTACACCATGGGGTCGCATATGGTGCTGACAGAGAACTTTAACGGCATGCTCTTCGATCATCCCAAGAATGGAAAATCCTATTTCGTCGGTGGCGATTGCGATCAGCGTGTATGGGAAATCAATGGGCTTGGCACAATTCAGAAGAATGACGGAGCCTTTACTGTTACGGAAGAGCAATTCGCAAAAGTACAGAAAAACGCTGAACACAACTTCAAGGTTGCTGCCGCCAAAATCGGTCGAAAGATCACGCGCATCAAGCCCATGAAGAAGGCCAATATCGATGGCAAAGACAAGGAGTGGGGCAACGTAGAACCATTACCCATCCACATCGACGAACAGCGCGCAGCAACCGCCAAGATCGGTTACGATACAAAGAACCTCTACCTCCAATTCAGCGTAACGGACGAATCACCACTTTTGAACAGTGCCCGCGACTATAAGCATCTCTTCAAAACCGGTGACGCTGTAGAGCTTCAGTTCGGCAGAAGCCTCTCGGAGCGCAAAAAGAAACAAACCGTAGAGCAACCACACGAGGGTGATATGCGGATACTCATTACCCGCGATTCCGAAGGAAAGATGATCGCCACGCTCCTGCGCTATCACTTCCGCAAGGGCAAGAAACCGAATCAACATACCTACGAATCGCATTGGAAGGAGGTCGTAGATGAAGTGCGCGCTGTGAACGATCTGCCTATGGCCTCTACGGTTGGAAAAGATGAATACATGATTGAAGTCGCAGTCCCCTGGACACTTCTGGGAGTGGAACCGAAACCAGAGATGACGCTGACTGGTGACGTGGGCGTGATCTATGGCAATAAGGGTGGAACACGCAACTCCATCCGGTACATGTGGTCTGATAAGAGTCCTGAGATTTCCATCAACAACGATATCCCCTCTGAGGTGCGTGTGCATCCGAACTCTTGGGGACGGCTGATCCTGAAATAAAGAATCTCGGTACTTCGAAGGAGGCTTGCGTTTCAAGTTTAAAGCCGGAGGTAACAGGTTAGCTGATTGCGAGCGTGATCAACTCATCCTGAGCTCGCTCGCAATCCGCTAAACTGTTCCCCTGATTCAACTAAATTAAAGGGCGGTCATTGAGATAACTGTCAGTCATTTTCGGAGAGGATCCGTTCCGATATTGAATGGCTTGCTCTGGGGAAATGGAGGAGGGCGTTTCCAGGGACAGATGGTTGAAGGTGATGGCTTGGCAGGCGTTTGTCTGGATAGGGATCAATGGATTAGCCGGGCCGGTTGCCAGGCGCAGGGCGAAATGGTGGAAGGAAACCCGGTTCAAATTCAGGAGGTAGAGACCGTAAGGAAGACGGGCCTCCAGTAAATCCCATTCGCGCAGATTTGAGGTGATGTGATCATCCGGTAAAAGTCCCAGATCTGGTTCCGCAAAATCCAGGTTGATTTCGGTAAAATGCAAATCCGAGATCAAGCCGGGCAGTGCGCCGGCGATGAATCCTCCCATGCGAGCGAAAATCCGGAGATGGGAGAAGGAAATATCTCGGATCGTGGCGGTCCGGCTTTCGCCGGACAAGATCCAAATGGGAATTTTGGCGGTAATGGTCAGGTTACTGAAAGCGATGTGTTCGATGGAGCACCCCTTTTTGTCGCCTCCGGTGAAGTTGGCGGCATAGGACGAGATCATATGGATTCCCGTACGGCAATCGGTCAGGATACAATTGTCGACCTGGCAATTACGGATTAGCCCATCGCCGACCCCGACCCGGATCCCGCAGGTGTCGGAGGACAGCAGGCAGTTGGAGATGACGACATTTTCGCAGGGGCGATCGGAGTTTTTCAGCCGAGCGTTATTACCGCGCAGGGTGATGGAATCGTCCGAGGAACGGATGATGCAGTTACTGACCGTCACATCCCGGCAGCAATCGATATCGAGACCATCGCCAGTTGGCGTTCCCCGGGGATTGAAAATACGGATACCCGATAGGGAGCAGGCTTCACAACCATGCAGGAACAGGGTCCAGGAGGGGGCCCGATTCAGGGAGACATCGCGGATGGTGACGTGGGTACATTCGACAAAACAGATCATCTGGCCGGGACGCCGGTCTTTAATGGTGAATTCGGGGAGACCGGATCGCGACGGTTCTAAAAATGCGGCGCTATTTCCATCGATGGTTCCCGTTCCGGTGAGGGCGACGTGATGGGCTTCGAGCGCGATCAGCAAGTGGGCTCCGGTCCAGTTTTCTTCCTTACAGAATGCATTTTGGGGATATGCATCGTCCGGATTATAATCAGCGAGATTGGGACTCCCCTGGATCGTGGCGCCGGAATCGAGGTGCAGGGTGGTGTTATCGTGGAGGTAGAGGGTGCCGCAGAGATAGATCCCGGCGGGAACGAGGACGGTGCCGCCCCCGTTTTGAGTGCAGGTATCCAGGGCGCATTGGATGGCCCGGGTATCCTTGATGGTTCCATTGCCCTGCGCGCCGAATTCTTTAATGTTGTAAGAGGACATGGGGCAATCCAGAGTTATTGAATCTGACCGAGATTTATAGGTAAACCCTTTGTAACCGTTCACGGGGTAGATAATCAGCAATGGCGTAGTGGCGCAAGCTTTGTGTTTCTCCTTCTGTTTCTCCTCTCTCCCTTCGCTCTGCGCAGGACATCACAACGTGGATGATAGAGACAGAGTC
Source organism: uncultured Victivallales bacterium (assembly GCA_964576795.1). Classification (GTDB taxonomy): domain Bacteria; phylum Verrucomicrobiota; class Kiritimatiellia; order UBA8416; family UBA8416; genus JABGOW01. The sequence continues at coordinate 9,143 of CAZNWT010000035.1, read as the reverse complement.
GCTGCATTGGGTGAGGCTTGAATGTGAAGACCCTAGAGTTGACTAATCCCTCTTGAGAGTTGTTTTACAAAGCCCGAGGCGGTATACCTTGTGAGATACAGGGTCGCTTGTGGGTGGATGCGATTCGAGACGTAGATTTCCATGGAGGATAACGAATGCCGGAGAGTGACAATGTCCAGGGTGTAGGCTTTGACAGTGAATTGTATCTTCAGGAGCAGAGTGAGTATATTCTGGAGCGGGCCAAGGCGTGTGATGGACGGTTGTATCTTGAATTTGGTGGTAAGCTGGTTCTTGATTATCATGCCGCGCGTGTGCTTCCTGGATTTGATCCGCAGGCCAAAGTGAAGCTGCTGCACCGCCTGAGGGAGCAGACCGACATCATTCTCTGTATCTTTGCTGGGGATATCGAACGAAAAAAGATGCGAGCGGATTTTGGAATCACCTATGACGTCGACGTTTTACGGATCATTGATGAACTTACGGAATGGGAGTTGAATGTCGCGGCGGTTGTTATTACCCGCTATGACGAACAGCCGGCGGCCGTGCAGTTTAAGAATCGGATGGAGCGGCGAGGGATCCGGATCTACACCCATAAGGCAACTAAGGGATACCCGACTGACGTCGACACCATTGCCAGTGCTCAGGGTTATGGAGCTAATCCGTATATTGAGGTCACTCGCCCGGTGGTCGTGGTGACCGCGCCCGGTCCCGGTAGTGGAAAGATGGCGACATGTCTTTCTCAGATATTTCATGATCACTGCAATGGTCGCCAGTCGGGCTATGCGAAGTTCGAGACCTTCCCGATTTGGAATCTTCCTCTGAAGCACCCTGTCAATGTTGCCTATGAAGCGGCAACGGCTGATCTTGGGGATGTCAACATGGTGGATCCGTTTCACCTGGATGCGACTGGCGAGACGGCGGTGAACTACAACCGAGACATCGAAATATTTCCAGTATTGAGGCGGATCCTGGAACGGGTGACGGGGGAGGACTGCCCTTATAAATCCCCCACGCAAATGGGCGTCAACCGTGCGGGGTTTGCAATCCGTGACGATGCCATCGTGCGGGCTGCAGCCACGCAGGAAGTGATTCGCCGCTATTTTCGGTATCGGTGCGAACATGCTATGGGCTTCGCACAGCCAGAGACCGTGGAACGCATTACCCTCTTGCTGGAGGAGACTGGATCGGTCCCGGAAGCGCGCCCCGTTGTGGTCCCGGCCCGCGAGGCGGCGGAGACCGCGCGTGCAGCTGGTAAGGGAAACGCAGGCGTTTTCTGCGGTGCGGCGCTCCGTCTCAAGGACGGCACCATTGTGACGGGACATAATTCGCCCGTGATGCATGCGACCTCGGGACTGGTTCTCAATGCTGTTAAGGTGTTGGCTCGGATTCCCCACGAGCTGGATGTTCTGACCGAGAGCACGTTGCAGTCGATCGGGCGGCTTAAGGGGGATATTCTGAAGGCAAAACAACTCAGTCTGAATCTTGAAGAAACGCTGATTGCTTTAAGTGTGAGTGCGACTGCAAATCCGGCCGCCTCGATGGCGATGGAAAAGCTCAAAGAGCTGAAGGGGTGCGAGATGCATCTTACGCACATGCCGCCTCCCGGTGATGAAGCGGGGTTGCGATGTTTGGGCGTTAACGTGACGAGTGATCCCCTTTTTGCAGGGAAGAACCTTTACATTACTTAAACTAAGGAAAAGACCATGCCGAAGCTAAACGACATCAACAAAGTCATGATTATTGGTTCGGGGCCTATCGTGATTGGGCAGGCCTGCGAGTTTGATTATTCCGGAACCCAGGCGTGTAAGGCGTTGCGGGGACTGGGTTATGAAATTGTCCTCGTGAACTCAAATCCTGCCACCATCATGACGGATCCCGAAACCGCCGATCGGACTTATATTGAGGCGCTGACAATCGAAAATCTGGAGAAGGTGATTGCCCGTGAGCGTCCAGATGCGCTTCTGCCCAACTTGGGAGGCCAATCCGGGTTAAATCTCTCCTCGGAGCTTGCCGAGTTGGGCATTTTGGAAAAATACGGGGTGCGCGTGATCGGGGTGCAGATTGATGCGATTAAACGCGGTGAGGATCGTCAGGCCTTTGCGGATATGATGGATAGCTTGGGAATCGAGATGGCTCGCGGCGAGATTACCGACAACCTGGAAGAAGCCGAGGCCATCATTGGCCGGATCGGACTGCCATGTGTGATTCGCCCTGCCTATACCATGGGCGGCACGGGGGGTGGCTTTGCCTACAACATGGAAGAGTTTCGCGCCCTTGCCGCACGCGGGATGAGCGCGAGCATGGTCGGACAGATTCTGATTGAAGAGTCAATCCTTGGCTGGGAAGAACTCGAACTGGAAGTTGTTCGCGATGCCAAGAACCAGATGATCACGGTTTGCTTTATCGAGAATGTGGACGCCATGGGCGTGCATACGGGTGACAGTTATTGCACCGCCCCGATGCTCACCATTTCCCCTGAATTGCAGAAGCGGTTACAGGACTATTCTTACGCGATTGTTGAAGCCATTGAGGTTATTGGTGGAACCAACGTGCAGTGGGCACATGACCCGAAAACGGGTCGCGTTGTTGTGATTGAGATCAACCCGCGCACCTCTCGCTCGTCCGCCCTCGCATCCAAAGCGACCGGATTCCCCATTGCGCTCGTGTCGTCCCTGCTTGCTGGTGGCTTGACGATGGACGAAATCCCCTACTGGCGTGATGGAACCCTTGAGAAGTACACCCCCTATGGCGACTATGTGGTTGTGAAGTTTTCGCGCTGGGCCTTTGAGAAGTTTAAAGGGCTCGAGGATAAACTCGGCACGCAGATGCGTGCCGTGGGCGAAGTCATGAGCTTGGGTAAAAACTACAAAGAGTCCTTCCAGAAAGCGATTCGCTCCCGGGAAGATGGCCGTTATGGACTCGGGTTTGCAAAGGACTACAACCAGAAGTCTGCCGATGAATTGATGGCGCTTTTGAAAGAGCCGAGCAGCGAGCGTCAGTTCATCATGTACGAAGCCCTGCGCAAGGGAGTCACCGTTCAGCAGTTGGTCGACAAAACCCACATCAAGGCCTGGTTTGTTGAGCAGATGCAGGAGCTTGTTGTTTTTGAAGAGCAGATTCTGACACACAAGGGAGCATTACCCCCTGATGACTTGCTGACGCAAGCCAAGAAAGATGGATTTTCTGATCGCTATCTTGCCCAGATTCTGGGGATTGAAGAAAAAGCCGTGCGGGAACGGCGGACTGAGATCGGCGTGGTTGAAGGCTGGCATCCCGTGCCGGTGAGTGGTGTGGAGGATGCCGCGTATTACTACTCCACCTACAACGCTAAAGATGTCGTTGAGGTCTCGGAGAATCCGAAAAAGGTGATGATTCTGGGGGGGGGGCCCAATCGTATTGGTCAGGGCATTGAGTTCGACTACTGCTGTGTGCATGCGACGATGGCATTGAAAGCCATGGGTTATGAGACGGTTATGGTAAATTGCAATCCCGAGACGGTTTCCACAGATTATGATACGTCCGATAAGCTCTACTTCGAACCGCTTATGCTTGAAGATGTTTTGCAGATCTATGCGAAAGAGAAGCCCATGGGGGTGATCTGTCAGTTTGGTGGGCAAACGCCACTCAACCTTGCACAGGAGCTGGTTGATGCCGGCGTTAAGATCTTGGGAACCTCGCCCGAGACGATCGACCTTGCTGAAGATCGTGACCGCTTTGCCAAGATGATGGAGGAAATTGGTATCCCAATGTCAGAATGTGGCATGGCCACCACGATTGATGAGGCGCTTGTGATCGCGGCTCGGATCGGCTATCCGCTGATGGTGCGACCTTCGTATGTTCTGGGTGGACGGGGCATGGAGATTGTCTATGACGAGAAGATGCTGCATGACTATGTAGCGGCGGCTGTGGATGTGACGCCGGATCGCCCGATTCTGATCGACAAATTCCTGGATCATGCGATTGAGGCCGAAGCGGATGCCGTCACCGATGGCACCGATGCTTTTGTGCCGGCCGTCATGGAACATATCGAAGAAGCGGGGATTCACTCTGGGGATTCCGCGTGTGTGATTCCTCCCGTCAGTATCCCACAGAAACACATCGACACCATTCGCGACTATACGGCGAAGATTGCGATAACGCTGAAAACGGTGGGACTCATGAATATTCAGTACGCGATTTGGAAAGATAAAGTCTACGTGTTGGAAGCCAATCCACGAGCCTCACGGACCGTTCCGCTGGTATCCAAAGTTTGTGGTCTTTCCATGGCGCGCAGCGCGACGGAAATCATGATGGGGAAATCGCTTGGCGAGCTCGGCTTGGTTCATAACGAAATCAAACATTACGGGGTGAAAGAATCGGTATTTCCGTTCTACTTCTTCCCGGAGGTGGATCCCGTTCTCGGCCCGGAAATGCGTTCAACGGGGGAGGTGTTGGGACTGGCCTCTACGTTTGGAATGGCTTTCTATAAGGCACAGGATGGCGCCAAATCCACGCTGCCAACGGCAGGTACTGTTTTGCTGTCGATTTGCGAACGTGATCGCGGCGAGGCGATAGAGAAGGTTGCAAGGCGACTTGTGGAAATGGGCTTCAGCATACTTGCCTCAGTGGGCACGCATGCGTTTCTTGTCGACAAGGGCATTGCGAGCGAGTCGATTCTCAAGGTGCATGAGGGACGTCCTAACATTGACGATGCCATCAAGGACGGAAAGATCCAGCTTGTTGTTAACACGCCTTCCGGAAAGTTAAGTGTCACGGATGATTCCTATATTCGCAAGTCCTCCATTCGTTACAAGGTTCCCTACATCACGACAATCACAGCCGCCTCGGCGGCGGTAGAAGGTATTGCCGCTCGTCTGGAGGGCGACACAGATGTGCGGTCTCTTCAGGAGTATCATGCGGGGTGATCGTAGTTGTTCTTTGCAAACCGGAGGGACTGGCGGCATTGTAGGTGCATGAAAGTGCGAGCCGCCTTGAAGGGAAGAACGGGGACAGGCAATCTATCCGCAGTCGTATTGTGCTGCATGGGGCGAGTTATTCTGGAACGCATCTTGGATCCCGATCCAGGGCCTGAGAAAGCAATTCTGTATTGCGCATAGAAGGTGTGTCCCTATCCGCACTGCTGGCCTGCAATTGTGAAAAGTGAAGATGACCCTCTGGATCCTCTGTTGCTTCCCCTCCTGACGGTCATGCACCCGCTCCTGCTACAATGGCATGACCAGCTTGAGCCAAAACCGGTCTCCCTCGGGCCTGCTCTCCGTTTCGAACTCTTTCTGGTACTTAAACACTATACTTGCAGGACCACACTGATAGCCAACCAGAGGCCCCAGAGCAACCTGTTGACCTTTGCCTGACCTTGCTTGCGGCGGAACCGTTGACGGATAGTCATCATTAGTAATCTGCTTGTAGTAGAAGCCCCCAATGCCCAGAGTCAACCGTTTCAGCCGTTTGGCAATAGCAAAGTCACAATGGAATTCGTCACCTGAGTCAACCTTTGTGTCCGAGTTTTCCATATTGATATCATACATCAATTTCACGGAAGTTTCGTAGCCAGATGTATTCAGATAAGTAGCCGCAAACACGGGTTCAACGGTCCAGTAGTTACGCCCAACATTCGCCATATCATCTCGGTCGTACGCCCCTACGGGGACATAGAAATCGACTCCAGCTACACAGTGGAAATTCCCCTTGTGCCACCCCAGGATGAACGGATCCACAATAAGATCCCCCAGACCAAACTCGTTACCACTCCCTGCAGGGGTGCTGACATCAACGTTCAAGAATGGAATAAAAATGTGCTGTGCCCAAGATCCTCCGAAAATCGTCTTCTTACTGACATGAACGAAGCGAAAAACAGTACCAAACACTTCAAGGTCGAAGTCAATAGGTACTTTGTTACCGTCCCCATCCATCAGAGAATCCGCTGCATAATAGAGATTGTAGTCGATCAGGTAGTTGCCCGGGGGAGGCAGAGCCCCCGTCATGATTCCCTCGGCACCATTCGGGTATGCTCCTCCACCCCCTTCGGTTCCAAAAGCAGACAGTCCCAACCCTAAAACCATCACACCAACTAGACTCTTCATTGCAACTCTCATATTCGTACTCCCATTATTTGACACGGTTCAGTCAAAGACTATCAGAAGACTATCAGGGACAGGTCTGCTGTGCGAAGGAAAGTTGCAGTTTCTTCGGAATTTCGGGGTGTTCGTTGCATCTACATGTTTAGGAGGCCGAATCACGATGAGAATGCTCGCCGTCACAGTCTCGGCTCTGAGCATCATCCGGGCCTTCTCCATTACGCGGGGCAATTTAAATTTCGGATCTATGCTTCGGGAGGCATTTTCCATGTGCATGTCACAACAGTCCCGCCGGATTTTCCTGCTTGGACGTCAAATGAGGCTCCAAAAAGCTTTGCCCGGCTTCGCATGATCTTCATTCCCATGCCCTTGTTTGGCGTTTCCGGGAAGTAGCCAAGTCCATTGTCTTTGACAGAGAGACTCAGCATTCCATTACGCTCCGATAATGATATGTCGATCTTGCTGGGATTGGCGTGTTTTGCTGCATTGGTCACAGCTTCTTGCGCGATAAGAAAGATATGGGAGGCCGTATCACGATTCTGAACCAGCACAGGCTTACTTGATATTATCCGGCATGGAATGTCGTGTTGGTCAGTCACACGAGATGCGAGTTCCTGCAAAGCCGCGATAAGTTCGCCCGGCTGTTCAGAGAAACGCTCTAAGTCTAGCCCCGTGGTGATTTGTCGAACCGCCTGTAGGGTGTCCGCCGCTATTTGTTCGATCTGAGCCATTCGCTCGGCGGCTTCTGGGTTTGTTGCTGCCAACTTCCGTCGCAAGCCCCCCAGAAGAAAACGCATCCCCGTTAGTTGCTGGCCAACACCATCATGTAAGGCACGTTCCACGGCCCGTTTCCGCTCGGTCACGTCTCTGGAGACGGCCATAATCGAAGTCACCTCACCGTCCTTGATTGTAAGGGGTGTCAGCACGGTATGAAAAATATACTCCTCGCCGTCTATTGTGAGTATACTGGTTTTGTCAACGGTTTCGCCGGAGAAAGTACGGTCATCCCCTTCCTTTATAATGCGAGCTTGGTCTCGTCCTGAAATTTCGTCTTGTGTCTTTCCTAGAATGTCCTCCTCAGGGAGTCTCAGCATATTTATAAATGCCGGGTTGACGAATGTATATCGTCGGGCAATGTCTTTGATGTAAATGCAATCTAACGCATTTTCCGTGATTGATTTGAATCTTTGCTCGCTCTCCCGCTCCGCCGCTTCCGCCCGCTTTTTCTCGGTAATGTTCCGCACAATTGCCAAGACTTGATCGGGTTCGCTGACGACCATTCTTGCTTCGAAGTTCTGAATCCCCTTCGCCATCGTCAGAGAATACTCAAACTGTTGCATCTGCCCGGTTTTCAGGGTTTTTTGGATGGAGTCCTGAAATTTGGTGCCAATGTTGTATGGCAGGATCTCGTCAATTCTCTTACCAATAAACAGCTCGGGTTTTTGATACAGATCGCTAGCGTCAGGGGCATTGTAGTATAAAATCTCCCCTTCCCGTGAGTACCCAAATATGAGATCGGGCACTGCCGAAAGGATGGCTTTGTTTCTTAATACACTCTCCCGAAGTGCCGCTTCCGTTTGGTTGCGTCTGGTGACGTGTTTGTGCGGATAGAGTTTCTCCGTGGCTTCTTCCAGCAGTGTTTTCGGTGGTGTCGTGCCCGAAGGTGGGGTCGATTTAGCGTCTTGTCTGTCTGTGGAGGACAATTTTGTTGTTGTTTCCTCTGACATGAGAATATCCTGTATTGTATGTGCCAATAAACTTTTCCAATTCTATAGAGCAGTGTCCTTCCTGTCGAGAATCAGATAATAGGAGCATTCTGCGATGTTAAGGAGTTGAACCGCGGATAACGCGGATGTTCAGGATAACCTATGGAGGGTGGACTGTGAGGAGTGGACTGTGGAGTGCGGGGACCGGGGGGGGGGGGGGGGGCCCGCCCCCCCCCCCCCCCCCCCGCCCCGCGGGGGGGGGGGGCGGCCCGGCGGGGGGGGGGGGGCGGGCCCGGCGGCCGGGGGGGGGGG